>JAUWIE010000064.1 GCA_030605515.1 Thermoplasmatota archaeon | reverse complement strand
GGATCAACAGTCACAAACGAATTCAAAATAAAAAACACAGGACAACAAGGATCAGAACTCAAATGGGAAATCAACGACAACCACGAAGAACACCCCAGATGGGGAACATGGACATTCACACCAACAAACGGCGAAGGAATCGGCAAAAACGAAGAAATCACAATCAAAGTAACAGTAATAGCACCAGAAGAATCAAACAAGTACTTCAGTGGTAAAATAAAAGTAATCAATTCAGAAGATAGCAACGACTACGAAATAATAGAAGTCTCACTAACAACACCAACAGCCAAACACACACTAAGATCATTACTACTAAACTTCATAGAACGACTAATAGAAAAATTCCCAATACTACAAAACCTACCAATATTCCAAAGACTACTAGACCTATAATCAAAAAAAACAAACAATAACAACACACCTCTCCCTTTTTCTTTTTTATTTTCTCCTTTTTTAATTTATAAACCTTAAACATATTTTTTTTTATTGCTGACCGTAATTCATATATGCTATGATTATATCCATTAGTGAGCAAGTGTATTATGTCAAAATCAAAATGGACGAAAATAGAAGAAATACTTGATGGAAAAAAAACAGGAAAAACAATTCATATCCATGGATGGATATATCGAACTAGAAGTAGTGGAAATATAGTGTTTGCAGTAATAAGAGATGTTACTGGAATACTACAAGTAACGATAAAAAAAGGAAATTTATCTGATAAAAAATTTGATGATGCAAAAAACACTCTAGTTGAATCATCTGTAGAAGTTGTAGGTATTGTAAAAGAAGATAAAAGAGCACCTGGTGGATATGAACTTCAGGTAACTGATTATAACGCTATTAATTTTGCAGAGCCGTTTCCTATTGTAAAGGATCAAAGCCCTGAGTTTTTATTAGATAAAAGACATCTTTGGATTAGATCACAGAAACTCACCTCAATACTTAAAATAAGATCAACTGTTGTAGGAGCGATACATAAATTCTTTAGAACTAATGGTTACTATGAGTTTGATGCCCCAGTTTTACAGCCAAATCAATGTGAAGGTGGTTCAACTCTATTTGAAGTTAAATATTATGATAATAAAACCTATCTCTCTCAAACATGGCAGCTTTATGCTGAGGCAGCAATATTTTCACTTGAAAAAATCTATAATATGGGACCAACTTTTAGAGCAGAAAAATCAAAGACATCAAGGCATTTATCTGAATTCTGGATGGCTGAAATGGAAGCAGCATGGATGGATTTATATGATGTTATAGAAGTTGCAAAAGATGAAGTGAAATATATTTTAAAAGAAGTTATAACACATAATAAACAAGAACTTAATATATTGAATAAAAATATAAATAAACTCAAGAAAATACTAGAATCAGATTTCCCAACGATAACATATACAGAAGCATTAGAAATATTAAAAGAAAAAGAAAACATGGATGTTAAATGGGGTAAAGATCTAAGAACAATTGAAGAAAATAAATTAATGGATCACTTTGAAATACCAGTTGTTGTCACGCATTACCCAATAGAAATAATGGCTTTTTATAAGCCAAGAGATCCAGATGACTCAAAGACCGCTCTTTGTTTTGACATGTTAGCACCTGAAGACTATGGTGAAATAGTTGGTGGATCTCAAAGAAGCCTTGACCTTGAAGATATGAAAAAAAGACTTAAGGAATCAGGAGAAAATATTGAAAACTATGACTGGTATTTTGATCTAAGAAGATACGGATCAGTTCCACATGCAGGCTATGGTCTTGGTGTTGAAAGACTTGTTGCATGGATATGCGGTACTGATAACATTAAAGATGCAATTCCTTTCCCAAGAACAATTCTTCGTTACAAACCCTAAAAGGAGAATTCAATATTATGAAATCAAGAGTTCATGTTTTAATATCGGGTAGAGTTCAAGGTGTTTGGTTCCGCTCGAGTATAAAAAATAAGGCAGAGCAATTAGGTATTAAAGGATGGGTTAAAAATACATTTGATGGAGATGTAGAAGCAGTATTTGAAGGAGAAGAAAATAAGATCAATGAAATACTTGATTGGTGCCATCAAGGTCCACCACTTTCAAAGGTTGAGAACATCGATATTACAAAACAATCAGTATTAGATGATTATGATCAGTTCTCAATAAAGTACTAAAGAAAACAATTAAAAGAATTCACCATCTCATCATTTCTATCAATTAAAATAATTTTATCAAACTTATCTTCAAATTTCTTAATTATCAAAACCATTGCTTCTGCAGCTTTTTTATAAGAAACACCACCTACTCCTGTTCCCATCCCAGGGATAGCAATACATCTAAGCCCTAGATTCTCTGCAAGAGATAGCGCTGCATCTGTTGCAAGTTTAACATTATCAACATCAATTCCCATAGCCGGACGTTTCATCGTAGGAGCATGAATAACATATTGGCATGGTAAAACACCAGCAGTTGTAGCAATTGCATTACCGACATTAATTGGAGCTTTACTTATCGCTTCTTTTTCAATTTCAACTCCGCCGATACGTTTAATTGCACCAGCTACTCCACCACCCATATGACCATAAGAATTCGCAGGGTTAACAATAGCATCACAACTAACGCTAGTAAGATCTCCCCTTTTTACAACAATTGACATATGATATTTACCATTTTACTTCTTCTTTTTTTCTTTTTTTTCTGCTTTTTCTTCCTTTTTCTTTTTTTTCTTTTCAGCTTTTTCTTCTTCAAATCGCTTTTCTTTAGCAATGCCACCCTGTAAAACCCTTAGTCTTGAATTGAGAGCACGAATATGTGCTTCAATTTTTTTCTTTTTAATGTTAAAATTCGCTCTAGTGATTTTATGAGATTCACATTTAACTTTCAGATCCTCAATTTTAGCTTTTTCCTTTTCAATGTTTTTCTCTAGTTTCTCGATATTTTTCTCTAATCTTTTTATGAAACTCATTTTATTTACCTCGCAATTCTTTTCTATTTGCCTCAAGGGTATTGTTTTTCATACCTAAATATTCTGCGTAAGTTTTTACTTTTTTCCCACCTGTTTGATACGGCAATGAAAAAACTGTCTTATATTTAAGATCCCTAATAAGATGATGATCAAGTATTACATCACAATCTAAACGTTTAATTATATCAACTAAATTATTTTCAGCTTGCTCAAGGTTTTTCTTGCTGAATCTATAACCTAATAAATATGTTGGAGGACCATCTAAGATTAGAAGATCAGGTTTTTGATCAATAATATAATCTTTAGCTTCCTTTGTTATTGGACCCTGAACATCTGATGAATGAAGCACTCTTTTTTCACCATCATCAATAGTTGTCATTATGACATAACCAAGTCTGATATTTTCAGGTCCATGAAAAAAAGCAGGGGAAAATATAATTTCAGTATCACCAATTATATGTTTTGAATTATCGCAATATATAATCTTACAAGAATCATTAATTATTTTTGAAAACTCAGTTCCTCGCTCATATTGAGATTTATTGATATTATTTGCTGTATCTTTTGCAAAGACTATTTTATCAGAATAAAATGATGCTGAAGGATCATAATGGTCGAAATGATAATGCGAAATAGTAAGAACATTGCATTTCTCTGCAATATCTGCTATTTTTTGCTTTGTTTCTTCTAGTATCTTAAGTTCTAACTCAGATGGTGGTAATCCATATCTTTTTTGTCCAAGAGCTGCTGAAGGATCAATTAAAATCTTACAGTCTCTAGTTTCAACATATGTTGCCATGGATCGTACACCAAGAGAATCAGATGCTAATGGTAATACTTTCATAGCTAATCGTATTTGTAAACATATAAAATAATAAATAACTATCCTAGCCTTTAGTTGAGATGAAAAAATTAATACCTAGAAAATGTTGGCTTGTTCGAACTTTATTTCGCCTTTTTCGGGATATAATGTAATTGATTCATCACAGTATTCGCAGTATAGCTCAATTATTACGGCTGAATCAAATTTTTTAATAGGTATTTGTTTCATCAGTCTTCTGCATTTTGGACATTTAATACGATTATTCATCTTCTCTCTAATATAATATTTAGGTTATACTGATATTTAAATATTTCTACAATTTTCTACAATTACTAGTAAATTTCTTATA
>JAUWIE010000048.1 GCA_030605515.1 Thermoplasmatota archaeon | reverse complement strand
ATATCAATACCAAGTTCAAGTGAAGAAGTACAAATCAAAGATTTTAGTTTTCCATTTTTAAAGTTATCTTCTGCATCAATTCTAGTATCCTTGGAAAGAGAGCCATGATGTATATCCACAGATAGATCGTCTGTCCATTGATGGAGGCGGGAGGCAAGGATCTCTGCACCATCACGAGTATTAATAAATAAAAGTGTTGAAACATGAGTGTCAATAAGTTCTTTGCAACGTCTTAGTGAAGCAAAAGAACTAGGTTCAACAGATAGACGGTTAGCAACAGCAAAATCAGATTTAACAACAGAGGGATATTCAACTTTTATATCAATATGTTTAGTAGCATCAACCTCAAGAATGACAACATCTCGAAATTTACCAGCTTCAACACCGCTTAGAAAACGAGCAACTTCATCTGGAGAACCTACTGTTGCAGATAAACCTACTCTTTGAAACTTTTTCCCCTTCTTAATTGATAGCTCATGTAATCTTTCAAGCGCAACAGCAAGCTGCGCTCCTCTTTCATCATGTGCCAACTCATGTATTTCATCAATAATTACCCAACGAATTGTGTGAAGATGTTTCCTTAATCTTTTTCCAGTAAATAAAATCTGAACTGTCTCAGGTGTTGTAATAAGCATATCTGGAGGATTTTTTGACTGACGAGCTCTTTCACTTGGAGAAGTATCTCCATGTCTTACTGCAATGTCAATACCAAGTTCTTTTCCCCACCATATACTTCTTCTGAGCATATCCCTATTTAATGCTCTAAGCGGAGTAACATAAAGAATGGAAATGCCCTTATCCTTTTTTTCTTGATGAACACCTACATCTTTTATTTTCAAAAAATTATGAAAAATAGGCAAAAGCGCAGATTCTGTTTTTCCTAAGCCTGTTGGTGCAATTAAAAGAACATTATTTCCCTTTAAAATTGGTGGAATTGCTTTTACCTGAGGCTCAGTAGGTTGTTTAATATTTATCGATGTTATCAATTTTTGAATTTTTGGGTTTAATAAGGAAAAAACAACCGTCATTCTATTGAATGCAATGCAGTCAAATATTTAGAATTTTCTTTTAAACATGATTCTTTCATTTAATTTTAGCGCTTCAGTTATGTTAGGGTAATGTTTTGAAGAGTATCATTCCATATCCAAACCAGATGATTGGAGTTATAAACCACCATAATGCCCATTCGGATCCAGATATTAACTTAAAATCAGTTATTACTATTATTGCGCTAACTATTATTCCAACCAATGGTAAAATAATCAATGAAAACACTTTTAGTATTTTCCAGATGTTATCTCGTAGCTCAAATATTAATCCTAGAACAAGGATAAGACAAGGTATTAAAATTAGGAAAAATATGAAAAGCGCTTTCAATATTAATATTAGTATTTCAACTGGATCCATAATTTATCATACCATTAGGATTTGTTATCTGAACTGCTTTCGTATTAAACATGTATTATTTAAGTTTAACTTGATATCATTTGATGTCTTTTACACTCCCTAGAGCTGATCCATCAAGCAAATAAACCTGTGCATTTTGAATATCAATCATTTTTCCAAATGGACCTACAACACCTTCCTTATTTACTGCAATACCTCCACATAAAGGATTAAAAGCAGGCATCACAAGTATTTGAGCATCTGCAGAGTTTGGATATCTCTCTTTTACTTTATCCTCTATTGCTCTTGCTTTAAGCCAACAAGGCTCAAATGTTGAATAACCTATTCTATCAGTAAATTTTATTGTAGGGTGTGTATGACCAATGATTATCTGCTCACATTGCATAATCTCTTCCTTTGGCCACCTATGTCCATGTATAAAACCTATATTTTCAAGAACTATTCCATCTGATGGATGAATAATAATTTTTTCAGGAGAAATCTTTTTAATAAAACCATCATGATTTCCAGGTATTAAATGTATAACTCCAAAAGAATTAATCGACTCAAGAAAATTTATTACATCTTTTCTCTCTTGGATTGTTGATGAAGGGATATTATGTTTCACATCTCCAAGTAAAATAATTTCTTTTGGTCTACATTTTTTACAAATTGAAATAAAATGATTTATCATTTGTTGAATTTGTGAAGCAGCATTTAGGCCATGTTCTTTCAATCCGCTTTCTATTCCTATATGTAAATCAGCGATAACAAGTATTTCCCGATCTCTAATAAAAAGAGCAGGTTCGTTAGGAACTGGCTGCATCTCCATAAATTGCATTTTCCTTCACCAAATAAAAAGATGACAACACAGATATAAATAAACTAAATAGGGTTTATAAATACTTTTTTAAAATACTTGGTATCTCTTTGATAATATCTGTAGCAATTAACCCATAAGAATTTTTTTCAAAAGCATTATTTCCTGCAGCACCGTTTAGAAAAGCGCCTATTCTTGCGGCATCAAAAGGTTCAACTTTTTTTGATAATAAAGATCCAATTATTCCTGAAAGAACGTCTCCTGTGCCACCTACCGTCATAGCTGAATTATGAATGTCATTAAATTTTGTAACAACTCCGTTACTGATAATATCAATCTGGCCTTTTAGAAAAATTGTTACACCAATTTTGTTTGCCCATTTTTCAACATGTATCTTTCTTTCATTTAAATTATTTGATAGTTTTATCCCTGCAAGCTCCTTGAATTCACCCGCATGTGGAGTAATAACTGTTTTTGAATTCTTGATTATATCAGGTTTTTTACCAATGACTTGGATAGCATCTGCATCAATTACCATGGATTTCTTTAGATTTACACATTTTTTTATTAATATTTCAATAGTTTTTAATGTAGCATTTTCAGATCCTAATCCTGGACCAATAACAACGGTATCAACTTTTGCTAAATTTTTTTTAATAATATCAAGATCTTCTTGAATTAAAATGTCATTATGATTTAACTCTTTAACTATGATATTCAATGATATTTTACCTAAATCCTCTGCAAGTCTTTTCGGTTTAATGACTAACGGTGAAAAAGATGTTATTGCTTTACCGGCTCTTTTAGGTGTGGTGATGTATACAAGATCTGAACCTGTACGAAGAGCAGCAAAACCTGATAATGCTGGTGCACCAATATAAGGTCCACCCCCAACTATTAAAAGTCTTCCATTTTCACCTTTATGTGATTCTTTTTTTGGTCTTGGGTAATAAATAGATAATTCCCCTGGACCAATGTACTGAATAGCTTTTTTTGGAATTCCTATATCAATTTTACTGATTTCACCACAGTTTTCCTTTTTCATTTCAATTTTTATATCATGAAATGTAACGGTATAATCAGGTTTTATGAAGGTTTTCGTTCCAAATCCTGTCGGAATATCAACAGAGATAATTATTTTATTTTTTACAGTATTGATTTTATTGACAATTGTCAGGTATGGTTCTCTTAAATTGCCTGATAAACCTATACCTAACATTGAGTCGACAATTACATAGTTTTCAGAGATAAGCTTGTCTAATTTATTTATTGAGCCATAATCAAATATTTCCAGGTCTTTTTTATTTAATTTTTTGAAATTAATCTCGGCTATTTCTGTTTTAATATCTTTTTCTTGTCCTGTTAAAAAGACGGTTATATCAAATTTTTTCGTAAGATATCTAGCTGCAACAAAACCATCTCCTCCGTTGTTTCCTGTCCCACAAATAAATAGGATTTTTCTATTTTTTGCATTAATTTGTTTTGTTATGAAATCTGCAACACCTTTTCCTGCGTTTTCCATTAATTTTTTTGATGGTGTTCCAAAGTACTCTGAGTTAATATCAAGTACCTTAATTTCTTTTCTAGATATCATACCAAAACGTTAAACAATAATTAGCCTATATATGCTTCGTAATTGTACATTATTTGGATGCGTTTAACAAATGATGCCTGGAAATATGAATCCTCGACAATTGAATCAGTTAATGCGTAAATTTGGTATTAATGTTAAAGAAATTAAAAACGTTAAAAAAGTTATTATTCAGACAGATACCCGAGAATACATTTTTGATGATGTTGAAGTAACTGTTATGGATGCTCAAGGTCAAAAAACATATCAGCTTACCGGAAAACCAAAAATTATTGAGAGAAAAGAAGAAATTCCAAAAGCAGACATCCAACTAGTAGCAGAGCAAACAGGTAAATCTTCTGAAGAATCAAAGAAAGCATTAGAAGAAACAAAGGGCGATATTGCTGAAGCAATTTTAAAACTTACAGAATAAATTTTTTTTTAATTACTTCTTCGATAGAAATATAATTTTTTTGCACTATTTTCAATATGTTTTCGTTCCCCAATTTTAGTAATAAAGTCAATGGCTGTTTTTGCTTGGAATGTCGTTCTGTTTTCTGCTTGCTCTATAGTATTAATTTCATGTAGACAATAGCTAAGTGCTCTTATTTTCCATCGTAGATAATATTGATCAAGATAAGCTGGTGAATATTTTTTTACAAACCAATAAAGCATTTCCACCCAAATATGATTATTAACAAGTCGGGATTTTTTATAAAAACTGTCAAAATCATTTGCATTTTTTATATCAAAAAAGATATCATCATGAGGTAGATACATCCTCTTTATTAGACTAAATAAATCCAAACTACGAATAACTTCTTTTTTTACATCCATATATCCTGAGTCAAAGCATGTATTTTTTTTGAATGGGGATGGAATTCCAACGATTGGTTTTATCTTTTTTCTAACTGGGATACTATAGAAATAATGAATCATATGAACTGCTTCTTGGAAACATTCAATAAACATCTTATTAAGATGAGTTAAAGTTTTTTTGTTATGCATTTTTTTCCCTAAATAAACCTCACCTATTGTATATCCATAGATTAAGGATTTTATCGTGATAAACGCATCAATTCCCCATCCGTATGGGGGAGGATCACCCTTTGAAAAAATCTCTTTAAGCACTTCTTTTTTTAATGCAAGCTCTCCTCCTATCGGCTGATCAATTTCCCATGCATTTGGTAAAAACATTGCAATAATAGGTTTTATAATATGTCTTGTTATCTGCCCATCTGTTGGGTTTCTTGAAAAAGAAGCTTTTACAATGTCAATGTTTTCATCAAGAGGATCAAATAAGAATTGAAACCATTTATTGATATTTGGAGAGGTGATATCTCCATCGATATATCCTATGTTATCATATCCTTGTTTCAATGCAGCTAGACTGCCATTGATCATTCCTATTCCTTTTCCAATCTCACTTGTGTTAACAAATTTTTTTTCCTGGATGATCTCAACATTTTTTGTTTGTTTCTCTTTAAGTCTTTTAAACGTTTCATTATTTGATCCATCTGATATGATTACTTTATCAATTATATCTGATTTTAATGCTTGATCTGCTGTTGAGATAGGATTCATGCCTTCATTTTTTGAAATGATTATCAAACAATTTTTTGACATTTATTCCTCTTATCTGTTACATATTTTTTTTTGTTATTTCTAAATTTAAATAGTATAACTTATTGTATCAATTACTTAGAGTTAATGCATTTCTTACTTAGTCCCATCCACTATTGATTGTTGTAATGTATTTTATGCTATAAATATTCATCTATCTCTTATACTATTCAACATTTTTTTTCAATTTGTTTATCAAAAATTTATTGAAAATACAAATTATATATGTTGTTAATTCATTGGAGAGATGTAGATAAAAAATGGAAAATAATAATATTTCCAACCAAAATGTAATTAAAAAATAAAATTATTAAATTATTATAAGTAACGAAAGATTTAGTAATTTAATGGTTTAAATTCATATCTTCCCTAAACGCTTAAATATAGCTTCTATTATTATTGGCAATACTTTCCTATACTAATGGAGAGTAAGATTGTAAAAAAATTATTGAGGTATGAACCTTGGATGATTCTTCAAAATCAGATAAAAAAATGCCGGAGACACCTGCTAAAGAAGTAAAAGATGAAAAACTAGATGATTCACAGAATAAGATGGAAAGTACATCTGATGAAAAATCAAATGATAAAACAGACGATGCCCAAAAAGAGAGTGAAGCGAAAAAAGAAATCTTATTAGACGAATCGGAAAAAGAAGAAATAAAAGAAGAAATAGGACCAGATGAGAAACCAAAAAAAGACGAGAAACCTACTGAGAAGAAAGAACCACAGAAAAAAGATGATGTCGAAGATGATTTCAGATATATTGTTAGAATTGCAAACACTGATATCAACGGTGCAAAAACTATTGTTTATGGTTTAACTAGTATAAAGGGAATAGGGATGCATATGAGCTTTCTTATTGCTGATGCTGCAGGTATTGATAGAAATTTAAAGATTGGTGATTTATCAGAAGCTCAGATAGAAAAATTGAAAGTAGCTATTAATGATATAAATAAGAATGCTCCTAGTTGGATGCTTAATACTCAGAAGGATTATGAAACTGGAGATGATATCCATTTGATAAGTTCAGATATTGATATGCGTTTAAGAGATGGAATTAACATAATGAAGAAAATAAGATCCTATAGAGGTATAAGACATGAGAGAGGACTCCCAGTTAGAGGTCAACGAACAAGAGCCAATAATCGTAGAGGACTTACGTTAGGTGTATCGAAAAAGGGAGTTCAAAGTAAAAAGGAAAATAAGTGATTTTTTATGGGTAAGCCAAAGTTTTCAAGTAAGAAATATGTAACTCCTAGTCACCCATGGCAAGCAGATCGTATTAAAATGGAGAATGAACTAGTTAAAAAATATGGCTTAAAGAACAAAAGGGAGATATGGAAAGCTGAGACTGCTTTAAGGAAATACCGTGGGCAGGCTAGAGAACTTCTTGCAAAGCTCGGTAGCGATGACCCTCAGACAAAAAAAGAAAGTAGTCAATTATTAATGCATTTAATAAGATTGAATATATTACCACATAATTCAACTTTAGATGATGTACTTGCTCTTGAGACTGAGTCAATATTATCAAGAAGATTACAAACCCTTACATACCTAAAGGGTTTAGCTAGTACTCCAAATCAAGCTAGACAATTAATTTCCCATGGTCATGTTGCAATTGGTGGTAGAAAAGTAACTGTGCCTAGTTATAGGGTAAAAAAGGATGAAGAAGCAGATATTGAATATGTTTCTGATTCTCCTTTAAGTAATGATTTACATCCTGCTAGACCTCGTGCTGATTTTAAACCAATATCTATGATAAAAGATAAAGAACCTGAAAAACTAATAGCGGGTAAATCAATTGAAAAAATAGATGAAAAAGTAAAAGAACCTGAACCAGTAGATGATAAAGAAGTAAAAAAGGAAATAATTGATGAAAAACCATCAGAATCAGAGGATAAGACTAAATCATCTGAGGATAAACCGGAAGGAACTGCTGTTGAAGAAAAACAACTTGAGGAAAAAGAAAGACCTGATGAGGAAAAAACTGAGGAAAAAACTGGGGAAGAAAAACCAGATGAACCATTAAAAGAAGAGATAATTGAACCAGAAAAAAATAAAAAACCTGATCAAACCAATAAACCTAAGGAAGAACCTAAAGCTGAACAAAAAGATAAAGAAAAAAATGAAATTGAAGATAAAAAAGAAACCAAGGTTAATGGAGAGAATTAAATATGGGACGAATTGGAATAGCACATATTTTTGCATCTTTTAATAACATCATTATTACTATAACCGATTTAACAGGTGCTGAAACAATTGCTAGATGCTCTGGTGGTATGGTTACAAAATCAGCAAAGGATGAGAGCTCACCTTATACTGCTATGAAGGTCGCGCAAGTAGTAGCTGAAGCCGCTCGTGATAAAGGAATTGATAGTGTAAATGTTAGAATCAGAGGACAGGGTGGTAACAA
Source organism: Thermoplasmatota archaeon (assembly GCA_030605515.1). GTDB lineage: Archaea > Thermoplasmatota > E2 > DHVEG-1 > DHVEG-1 > JAUWIE01. The sequence goes on along the minus strand of JAUWIE010000048.1, from coordinate 4,286 downwards.
GGCTTTAACACCTGGACGTGGAGCTCAAGCGGCTATTCGTGCCCTTGTTAGAAGTGGTTTAAGGATTGGAAAAATTGAGGATGTAACACCAATTCCACATGATGGCTGTAGGAAGAAAGGCGGTAGACGTGGTAGACGAATTTAGGTGGATAAAAAATGAAGGTTAACATTGTTGAATTAAAACCGAAGAAAGCGGTTTTAAGAATTGAAGATACTAATCCTTATTTTGTTAATTCCCTAAGAAGAATTATGCTATCTGAGCTACCAAAACTTGCTGTTGAAGATATTGTAATATATGATAACACTAGCCCACTTTTTGATGAAATTATTTCACATCGGCTTGGATTAGTACCAATTCCAACTGATTTAAGTTTACTTTCATTTAGAGATGAATGTGTTTGTAAAGGAAAAGGATGTCCAAACTGTACAGTGCGGTATACACTAAGTAAGGAAGGTCAGGGAGTTGTTCGTTCTGGTGATTTGCTACCTGAGGAGAAATCCTGGGCTATTACGGAGAATAATATTACAATAGTTGAGCTCTTTAATGATCAACGTTTAATTCTTGAGGTTGAGGCTGTCCTTGGCCGTGGAAGGGATCATGCGAAATGGCAACCTGTTCAAGCACCTGGTTTTAAGTATTATCCCATAGTTGAAATTGATCATAAGAAATGTAATCTTTGTAATAAATGTGTAGAGATTTGCCCAAAAAATATACTTGAGATTAAAAATGATAAATTATTTGTAAATGATATTGAAAAGTGTACAACTTGCCAGTCCTGTGTGGAAATATGTGAAAATAATGCTATTAGTGCTAGAGGAGATGATAGTAAAATTATATTTCATTTTGAAACTGATGGATCACTTACGGCAAAAGATGCTCTTAGAGAATCATCGAAAATTCTTGCTGAAAAATATGCAGAATTCAGTAAATTACTAAAAAAACTAAAATAAATTAAACATTTTTTTCCCAAAAAATCTTTTATACAATCAACTATTTTAAAAAATACCGATTTGGGCCTGTAGGGTAGCTTGGCATCCTTGTGGCTTCGGGAGCCATAGACTTGAGTTCAAATCTCAGCAGGCCCACTGACATTTCTCGGAGAAAAATTGTTAGATTGACGTCTTTTTTGCCAACAATCTAATATTCAACCATTTTTATAAATTCGCTATCCTCTCGATTGCTTTAATCGATCTGAAGGCTTGGTTGAATAGATTGCGTTTTCCAGTTTGTTCTTTGATTGAGTCTGCAACGTGAACGTATTTGTCGACTGTATCTGATTTTGTATGACCAAGTCGTTTTGCTACTTTCTTCATGTCTTTGGTGTATTCATAGAGATATGTTGCAAAAGTATGTCTCATTGTGTATAGTATGAATGATTTTTCATTGCATACTTTCTTTCCAACTGGTGCTATATGATCTCTTAGATACCAACTTGTAACTCTTTGTCCATCTGGCATTAAAAATAATGCATCTCCTGAGTTTTTATTTGCAACCTTATACCTCCAGTTATCTATGTAATTCTTTGGTGTTTTGAATACGGATGAGCTGAGTACTGTTTTGTTGTATGGATATATTAGTCTGTGTTTTCCACGTTTCTTCATTTCATGTATTCGTATGTATCCTGTACCATCCTCGTTTATTGTTATGTCTTCAAGGTTAAGATTACAGATTTCACTTGGTGGTCTCATTCCAAAATTGAATCCCATGAATACAATTGTTTGTAACAATATGTTTTCGTATTTGTCATTGCTGTATTTTGCATGATAGAGTTTGTTTACTGTTTTAGGAAATGGTACATATGTATTGTCTTCGTTTGTTACTATGGGTGGTGTTCTGACATATTGTTTCCAGTCTTCTGTGTATTGTTTGAATGCTTTGAGAAACATCAATACTGCTTTCTTTTCATGGTTTAATGCATTTGGTGTTGCTGGCGGATCTTCTATTTCTAGTCGGTATATTACATGTCTTATGAATGATTCTGGTGTGAGGTTTCTGAAATCTATTGGTTGCGGATGTAACTCCATGAAACGCGCATATCGTAAGTGTTTTTCAATAGTTGAATCTGAGAGATATTGGTGGACTTTTGCATGTATTGCAACATCTATGAAAGTAGCGGTTTTTGGATCTAAAAAGAGCGGGACATCTGTTCTTTTAATTTTTTCTAACCTATTTCTTATTTCCTCCATCATATTCCCAATTGTTAGGGGTTGATGTTCGATATTTTGGCCTATATTTACATATTTTTGTCTCCATTCTTGAAAAATACCTCCTACCATTCCATTGTTTTTGGAATTGGTTAAATGTGAATCTGACTTGTTGTTAAAAAAGTTGATTGTTGTCTGTATTTGATCTAGACCAGAAAAAGGTTTAATAGTACTTCCTACTTCATCTTCTACGGGGTTTGATAGCATTGATATCAGACTCCAGACTGCCAGGGTGCTCAAACACCTTGGTGGTCATTATTATGGATTCATAAATTGTATATTTACTATTTTATACTAACAAATTTATAAGGTATTCATCTCTTATAAACCCTGTTGGGGGGTCACCGAAACTATTCAATAATCCTTATTATATATAAAATTATTAATTTTGTTGTCGACTTCTTTTTGAATGTCACCCCCCAAGGCATAGATGACATGGATTTCCCATTGAGGAAAAAATGCCTATCGACGCTTTAGTTTAATTTACCCAGGCGATTCATCCCATACATAAAGGCCTGAGTTTTCTAGCGTGGATTCCATAAGGAGGACTTTCTCACTAAGCATCAACATGTACAGATCTGAGATTCTGTCAAATTCATTTTTTAGATCTTCTGATTTACCCATAATATTTGCATTTAACTATGGAAATCTAGATTGTACAAATTCCGCTATTTCTAAAGGAAGTAGAAAAATAAATTTATGGAACCGTTTAACGTAGTATTTGCTAATGATCTTTTAATTCACTCCTGGCAAACACCGCAGAAGTTACTAGCCAATGTCGTCACTTAAGAATGGAAATATCTTAAAAGGGAGAGGGATTCTCATATAGGTATGTCAATATCAAAAGTTCACCCAATCAGAAGTCAAGCAATTGCTTTAGATGAATCAAAGATAGAGCGACATCCCGTTAAATTAGAAAGTTTAGAATTCTCTCTTGATGAGTCGAAGGGATTTTTTCTTGCAACACTTAAGGTAAGGGGATATGATTGGAGATTTGGGAATGTTGCAAAATGGGATAATAAGGATGTCGCAGAACAAGAATTTCAAAAGATGGTAGAAGCAGTTATGAGAGGACATTATAAAATCGACCTATATGAGGGTGGGAAGGTCGAAATGAATATTAGATTTCTAGACGCTGGCTTTTAATTTTATATAACGGCTGGGGATATGAGAAGTTCGGTGAAGGCGAATTTGGGCGAAGGGTCTGCAAGACCTGTAGCCCCATATCCTCCTGTTAACCGACCCGAGGGAGTAAAGCGATCGAGAGTGCAACGGGGTCGAGCACCGCAACGAACGAAGTGAGTGAGGAGCGGAGAAGTTTCTAATTCTCCTGAACATCTGGGGCTTGGCATAGTTTTCAATAATCGTTTCCGTCCAGTGAGGGGAAGCTCTTTATTATTTAAACAAAGTTTCATATGTATTACAATAAAAATTTACACCACTCTTTATACACTCTTTTGCGTGTTCTTCGGCTTTTTTCATCCTTTCCATTATACTCTTATTTTTAGTTGACCATCTTATTATAAAGGTGAAGTGGGCGTTTTTTGTTTTCTTGTCTTTGAGTAATTTAGCAAGTCTATCGATGTCCGTCGTTATTTCTTTAAATAGTGTCTTCTTACCTTTACCTCCCACGGTTTTAATTTCGATAGCATCCTGAAGTTTGACTGGACGATAACCTGGCCTTTGCGGGGTTTTAATACCAAGACAATCTTTGTCAATCATTTCTATCTCTTCTTCGCTGAAAACAACAGTGTCGAGACGCCTGCGTTCTCCCACAAAATATTCCCTATGAACACGTTTTGTAAAGTATCTTTTTCCTTTTGAGTCAGTAAGTCCAGTCAGATAGTCTTTTTTATATTCTTTCAACAGCTCAGAGTAAACCAAACCTTGAATGTCAGCTTCTGTATTATATATGTACGGTGTGTCATTTATCATCTTAATTGTGTTAGGACAGGACATATGTCGCTTCCTATGAGTATCATAACAAGCATAGATGATACCCCAAGGTGTGACATATGTTCATTCGTAATGGAGAAGTTTACCTAAAGAAACATCACGTTCAACTCTTGAAAAAAGAACCA
>JAUWIE010000070.1 GCA_030605515.1 Thermoplasmatota archaeon | reverse complement strand
GGGTACAATTATCCGTACCGGTATATCTTGGTCCATAGCTCATAAGGTTATCAAGATGATAAAAAACAAGATCTTCGTCTACCTGTTGAATCATTTCAACGATATCTTCATAAGAAGAACTTAATTGTTTTTCAGAATCAGTACATTGCCCGATAGAGATAAATGCTAAACCTGAAATTATTAAAATCAAGATACAAAGAACTGAAGCTAATTTCTTACTCATTGACAATACATCCTATATATAATAGTTATATATGAATATATAAATATTTTTGTACAAAAATTATCGATTATATCAATTTGTTAACTAATGATCAAAAAAATATAAACCAATAAGAGATACATATATATTTTAACAATGCGACCTAGATATCGACCCCCGTTAAATAGACGATATTTTCATAAAACATTCAAAAAAAATAAAAGAGACAGCTACACAGTGAAAAACAAAATAGAAACAATAACACAAGAAAAAAACAAGAAACACCTCGAAGAAAAAAACAATAGAATGAACTGGTGGAAAAAATATTAATAATAAACCTCTACATAAAAGAGCTATATCTTTTTAACCAGTTGATAATTACTATTAATAGCGATGATAACAATCAACAACCTCACTAAATATTATGGTAAAATAACTGCACTGAACCAAGTAAACTTTTCTTTTAATAATTCAGAAGTATTTGCAATAATGGGCGAAAATGGTGCTGGTAAAAGCACACTTCTGAAAATATGTGCAGGTATACTAACTTTTAACTATGGTGAAATAAGAATCGATGGGCACTCAATTGTAAATGACTCAATTAAAGCAAGAGAACAAATAGGATACCTCCCTGAAATGCCTGAGATGTACGATCGGATCACCGGACGAGAATTCCTATATTATATAGCATCACTTAGGAAAATAAACAAAGAAACAGAAACAATTAACCATCTTACCAAAATAATTGGAATATCAGATTCATTAGACTATGAAATCGGAGGCTACTCCAAAGGAATGAAACAAAAAATATCTATTATATCTGCGATAATGCATGAACCAAAAAACCTTCTACTTGATGAACCAGTATATGGTCTTGATCCACTAACCTCAAAGACAATCCAGGAGTTCATTAAAAAACGAAAAGGAACAACAATTATAGCAACTCATTCAACACAACTCGTGGAACATGTTGCTGATACTGTATATTTTTTAATGAAAGGAAGAGTAATCTCATTTGAAAAAGTATCAGATTTAGTAGAGAAATTTGGTAGTATCGAACAAGCATACTTCCATAAAAAGGATGAAAATCATGTTTGAAACTCTAAAGATACTACTAGTTGAAAACAAGAGAAGCCTAATAAAAAAAATAAATGTTACACCGGTCCTATACTTTTTTTTCACAATTATGATGATATTTTCAATAATGACGTTTGCATTTCTAACACTTTTTCTAACAAAAACAGAAGCAGATATTAGCATAGAAGACATGTTTTATGCTGTTTTTTTCATATTCCTATTGAAATCCACCTCTGATTTTCATAAATATTTCATAAAATCACCACAGGTATCCTATGCTTTATCAACACAAGTTAACCATAAGAAAACAAATTTTGAAATATTTACATATATCCTATTATCAAACCTTGGAATCTGGTTCTCATTATCCTTTTTGTATCTTTTTTTCTGTTTTATTATCAGAATAAACATCAATTACCCTGTTGAATATATTTTTTTCACATTTGCAGTAATTATAGCAGCTTTACTAGGATGTACGATTTCAATACATTTCTTCTCCCCTAAAAAAATTCGATTAATACCAACAATCATTCTCTTTGCTTTCTACAGAGAATCCTATAGTATATCATTCTTTATAATGACATTACCAATAGCTATTTTACATTTCATCTGGGGTTTAAATCATTCTATTGAATCATATCTATTTGTCAACCGTAAAAAAAGAATCACTGAAAAAAGCCAACTTAGAAAAATGAGTATCATAAAAGCACTTTTCACAAGAGAAATAACTGTTCTATGGAGAGATAAACTTCTTTTCAGCTTCATTTTCACATCGATATCAACTGCTCTTTTCTCAGGATACCTAATAGTTTATGGTAATGAGTTTTTATTACCTGAGTCACTTAGAGAAACCGCTGGTGAGTTTCTTCCATCGATGTTTCTTTTCTTTGGGGTATATATTGTAACAATATACACTTCAGTATTTCCAGCTTTGAATTTGTTTTTAAACGAAGAAAAAACAATGTGGATACTACGAAACATCCCACTTAGCAATCAGGCTATTGTTTATGGTAAGGTTTCATCTTTATCCTTATGTTTCATAACGTCTTTACCTTTCATTCCCTATATCTCCATATTTATCGGCCTTGATGATATTGTTTTTCTTTTATGGCTACTAGCAGCTTCTTTTATCGCAGGAATAATTATATCTGTGCCACTAGGTGCAAAATACGTTGGTAAAAAATCAGATATTTTACTGCTATATAGCATTGCAATGATTCTTCTTGTCGTACTTGCAAGCATTGGTTCAATTGGTGAACTTATAAGAGTTAATATTTGGTACTGGCCAGTTTTATTATTACTGATTTTACTTGCTGAAGTTGGAGTTTTATTTCTCTCATTAAAACTTTCATCAAAAATTATTTCCTTGTATTAAAAATTTTTTTAGATTGAAATAACCCCTTGTTTTTTCAATTCATCAAAACTTTCTGTATGTTTTTCAAAAAAAGTATGAATCGGTTCAAGAATCTTGTTGATATACTCAGCCGTTGCATTTTTCAAATCAAGAGGATGAATCTCTTCAGCAAATGCTTTCTCTAGCTCATTATAACCAGTGAACTCTAAATTACCACCGAATTTCTCAGGGCGTTTAATCAGAAACATTTCATCATGTAACTCTGGGAATATAATGTATTTACATATTTCAAGAATAGGATTATCCTCAGTTTGTTTCTCAGGGCAAAATGCTTTATTAATTTTTTTCTTAACCTTTTCAGGATCATCATGAATTGATATCATAGTGTCAGGTTTACTTTTACTCATTTTTGCTTCTGTTGGATCCATCCTGCTACCAGCTTGTAAACCTGTTAGAAGCGGAGTATGAATTGCAGTAGGTGCTTTTCGATTTAGTTTTGTTGAAACATCTCGTGCGAGCATATGTGCATGTCGCTGATCCATACCACCGTATGCTACATCAAGATCAAGATAAAAAATATCAGATACTTGCATCGCTGGGTAAAACAATTTAGATAGATCTTTATCTGCTTCTTCTTCCCCTCGACCCATGATATCCATTGCTCGTTTAACACGTGCAACAGATGTTGATTTAGCTGTTTTTAAAACAATTTCCCAGTAGTCTGAATCATTTACATAATCACTAGCATATATGAATCGTACTTTGTTTTTGTCAACACCCATTGAAGCAAAGCAATCCTCCATGTAATGTCCACATAGCTTGATTTTTTCAATATCCCCGCCGAGTTTATCATTGATATATGCATGCCAATCTGCAAGAAGTACGGTAAAATCAAAACCACAATCAAGGAAATCCTTTATCTTGTTTGTACAAATCTTCCAACCTAGATGAACTGTACCTGATGGTTCAAAACCGATATAGGCTTTTGGTTTAGATTTACTAAGCACTGTCTTTAGCTCTTCAATAGTAATTATTTCTTCAGTATTTGCTGTGATTCTATCTAATTTGTCCATACTATCAAAACACCATGCCAAATTTTTTTATCTATCAAGTTTTTTAATAACTCGTTCAACAATTTTTTCCGAAGCACCAAGATAATTACTTGGGTTTAATGCATAATCTATTTCATCTACTGTCAGCAGCTTTAATTTCTTATTTTCCTCAAGGAAAACCTCTTTTAATGTTTTATTTTTTTCAACTGCTTTTAAAGCTGTTTTCCTCATTAATTCATGAGCCTCTCCTCGGCCCATACCTTTAGAAACAAGCGTGGTCATAAGGGATTCAGCCATTGGGAGACCTTTTGAAATCTCCATGTTTTTAATCATCCTATCAGGAAATACTTTGAGATTTCTAAATATAATATTTGACTGATAAACTATCCAATCTGTAAGAATCAAAGAATGAGGTAAAATAAAACGCTCACTAGAGGAATTACATAAATCACGTTCATGCCACTGAATAGCATTTTCATAAGTAGGAGTTATAAACCCACGGACAACCCGTGCAAGACCACAAATCTGCTCAGATGTAATCGGATTGCGTTTGTGAGGCATAGTGGAAGATCCAACCTGTTTCTTAGCTTCAAATGCTTCTGCGACCTCACCTATTTCATCTCTTTGAAGATTACGAATCTCAGTTCCAAATCTCTCAGTACTAGTAGCAATATTACAAAGAACCCCAAGAAGCTCATTATATCGGTCACGTGCCACAATTTGTGTGGAAACATCCTCCACTCCAAGTTTTAAATCCTGAAGCATCAATTCCTGTAGCTTCAACGCATTTTTACCAAGAGCAGCACCTGTACCAACAGCACCAGAAAGCTTCCCTATAAGTAAACGACTTTTACATTCAAACATACGTTCAAGATGACGATCAACTTCCATTGCAAAACCTGCCATCTTCAAACCAAAAGTAATCGGAGTTGAATGCTGACCATGTGTTCTACCAAGCATAACCGTTTTTTTATGCTTCTTCGCAAGGTTTACCAATGTTTTTCTTAATTCCTTTAAACCCTTCTGTAGATACTCTGTTGACTGAGAAAACTGAAGAGCATTTGCAGTATCAACAATATCATAACTTGTAGCACCAAGATGAATATATTTTCCAGCATCACCACTACAAACCTCATCAAGTGCTTTAGTAACTGCCATTATATCATGCTTTGTTTCATTTTCAATTTCTCTAACACGAGCAACTTTTACATATTTCACTGAGGCTTTTTTTGTAATTTCATCAGCAGCACTTCTTGGAATATTCCCAATTTTTGCATGAGCACGAGCAAGAGCAGCCTCAACATCCAAAAGAAACTGAAGACGACGGTTCTCACCAAAGATATCTCTTATTTCATCTCTACCGTAACGGTAATCAATTGGACACACAGGGTTTTCCATTATTAATCGCCAATCCTGGAATTCATTTATACTTAATGTTCTTTTTGGGTTGATAATAATAAAAATAGGAACAAGAATTTTATTAAATATTAACACATTAAGGATAATTGAGAGGGAGCATATGAATTTCCCAAAAGGAACAACATTTAAAGATGATGTAGACCCTGAGACAGGACAGAAAATAAAAATAGCAATACTTCCTAATGGGGATGTCATAAAATTTTTTACTGAAGAAGTGCTTGAAGAAATCTAGCATTCCAGCTACAGCGTTAATCCTTTTTATATACGTATTAACCAACAAGTTTTAATGAATTCATCCCAGTTGGTATCCTTTGAGAAGCCCAGCTCATCATATCCATCCCTATATGTATTCTTTCTGTATGGTAGATATATTGCTAGCCCATGTGCATCTTTATGTTCCCATCTTATTTTTCTAGTTCCATGTCTTTCAGCAATAATTATGTCATCTAATAGTTCCATTACCTTTTCAGCGGATTCCTTTACTTCTCTGTTTGGAATAAATCGTTTCACCTTGCTTGCAAAATCATATAAATCAAGATAAGAGTGATAAGTTAATCCTAAGAAAGTATAGCCCCCTCCAAAACTTTGCGTCCTGAGAAACACAGGTGATAATAATAATCTATAGATAAATGGTCTTGAGAGTAAAATATTTGTCATATTATTTAATGCCAGTGCAAGATCATTTATTTTTGATATATCTATTGCACTAATACAATCTACAGCCTGTGGTTTTATTATATACGGCCAATAAACATATGATTTATCTGTATTAAACTCTTCAACGCTTTTAAAACATAACTCTTTTGGTGACATGGATGGGTTACTTGCCATGCTACTATATATTTCATCTAAAAGCCAATTCAGAAATAATCCACCGTTTTCTTCATGAGTATATATGAAAGATTCATGTCCTATCATATAGTTAATTACGTCCTTAAGTTGATATGCAACCTCTACAGTTGACATTAGACAAGCATCCATTGAAACAACATCGATTTTTTTACCTATTATTGTATTAATTTTTGAAAAAACATTTTCCATCTCAAAAAGATCTAATATATCATAACTTGGAATTTCATCAATACATAAACCACGCCAGCTTCCTCCATGATTATTAAGATACACATTATAATACTGCGCTGGATAGTTTACAACTGTCCATTCCATAAAATCGTAAAAAGTAGATTCTTTGCCCATGTTAACCTCGTCGATCCATGAGCTGTTCAACTGAGATAGTGGGATCTCGGTTACATCATTTTTTTGAACAAAATATAGATGCGAATCATGGTTTTCATCTAAATCCATTAATACTAAAAAGTTTACATCATCTGTAGAACCAACCTTTTTAAGATTTTCTAAATCCTCAAGCATCTTATCTGACAGGCTATAAGCTGTCTCTTTTTGATCACCAGCAAAATAAAACATAACTGTCCATTTAGAAACATTTACTTGTGATTGAATATTTGCCCTTATCGGTATTGAAAACGTAAAAGAAGCTGAAACTATCAGTAATAGTGATATTATTGTTAGAATCTTTATTTTTCTTTTCATATGTTAACAATATAAATATATTTTATTATTATATATAATTGTTGTTGGAATTCATTTTATTTAAGGAATTTATAGCAAATGGAAGCAATACTATTACGTATGAAACAAACGAGCATTACTACTAAAAATCCAATTCATTGACTTTTTATTAAATCTCAGAACTTTTAATTATTTTCATTCTAACAATAAAATCTATGAGATCCAAGCAACGACGCGTCTCCTTCACATCATGTACACGAATAATAGCTGCACCGTTAATAACCGCGAGACAGGCAGCTGCAAGACTTCCCTCAAGTCTCTCTGAAACAGGTAAAGACTCATCTTTACCACATATGTTACCAATAAATGTTTTTCTTGAAGCACCAATCATAATAGGATATCCAAGTTTCTTAAGCTCAGGAAGACGACGAAGAATTTCACAGTTATCCTCAATACCTCTACCTGTTCTTTTACCAAATCCAAGACCAGGATCAATGATGATATTCTCCTTTTTTATATCATTAAATAGAGCATATTCTGTTCTCTCTTTAAAAAAATCAATGATTTCTTTAAGGATATCATCATATGCCGGTTTTTCCTGCATATTCCTTGGATTTCCTTTCATATGCATAAGACAAACAGGAATATCATACTCAGCGACAACACTAGCCAGATGTTTATCACCTTTTAAAGCACTAATATCATTTACCATGCTTACGCCTAAATCCAAGGCCCTCCTTGCAACTTCAGATTTATAAGTATCAATTGAAATAGGAATATGTAATTTTTCAATAAGCTGCTCTATTACAGGGATAACTCTATCTATTTCTGCTTCAAGAGATACAGATATAGCACCAGGTCGTGTGGATTCACCACCGATATCAATGATATCAGCACCATCTTTTTCCATCAATAAAGCATGTTTAACTGCTTCATCAACCGAAAAATAACTTCCACCATCAGAAAACGAATCAGGAGTAACATTCAAAACACCCATGATAATTGTTTTTTTACCCAGTTCAAAGTTTCTTCGACCAATTTTCAACATAATTAGTTAACATCCTTTAATAGGTTTGATATTTCATCTGATATATCCTTAAGTCTTGAATAATGTCTATTTAATTTTTCTACAAGATCATTTAATTGTTTAACTGTGCCCATGATTAGTATATCACCGGTTTTATCATGTAACTCAAACGTATTTTTAGGGACTGCAACCTCGCCACCAATAGAAAGCATGTCTTGTTTTATGATAATTGCATCCTGAAGCACTATATTTTCAAGTTTAATTACCTTTGATATTGCTTTAGGTGCCATTATTTTAATACTCTGAGGATCACTACCAATTTTTTGTATTTCTCTTTCTGCATCTTTAAGGGTGAGAATATCAATGAACATCAGATGATGCTTTGTCATAAAAAAAGAATAACACTACTTTTGTATAAATAAATTATTTATTAATTATAAACTCCCTAGCCTCTCCAACGGTATACAGAGAACCAGTTATACAAATAAGACTATTTTTTTCAGCAATTAATTCAGCATAATCTATTGCTTCAGAGATTTTCTCCTTAATAACAACTTTGTTTGTATATGCCATATTTCTATAGACTTCTTCTTCAATCATCTCTTTTAGTTCAACCGGATTAAATGCTCGATCACTCTGAGGCTTTGTAACAATAACATTATCTGCAATGGGTAAAATTATCGAAATCAAAGAGCTAATATTCTTATCTGAAAGAATCCCAATGACAACAATTAATTTGTCATAATTAAAATCATTTTTCAAACTCTCTCGAAGTTTTAACATACCTGCAGAATTATGAGCACCATCTAATAACACAATTGGTTTAAATTTTAAAATCTCCATCCGCCCGGGATTCACTGCTACTTTAACTCCATCATAAATATTTGCATCTGAAATATAGATACCATTGCATTGTAGAAACTCAATTGCACTAATGGCAAGCGCAATATTTTCTCCTTGAAACTTACCCATCATTGATGTTTGAATAGAATAATCTTCCAAGAATCCGCTAATAAAAAACTCCTGACTTATATCATCATTAATTATTCTAGTCCAGTTCTCATCATTTATTGAACATAACTGAGAATTTTTTTCTTCAGCTACATTTTCAATAATTTTATATGCTTCATCTTTAGCGCTTGTAACAACGGGTACATTCTTTTTAATAATCCCAGCTTTTTCAAACGCGATATCACTAATTTCTTTACCTAGAATTTCCTCATGTTCCATTGAAACATTTGTTATTACAGAAACCATTGGTTCAACAACATTTGTAGCATCAAAACGCCCTCCTAGGCCTACTTCAACAATAGCAAAATCAATCTCCTTATCGCTAAAATATTGAAAAGCCATCGCGGTAACAATCTCAAAAAAAGTAGGAACATTATCTTTTGATAGCATATCATCAATTATTGGTTTAATTTTTTCAACTAATAAAACTATTTCATCTTCAGATATCTCCTTATTATTTATTATTATCCGCTCTGAAAAACGTTGCAGATGAGGTGAAACGTAAATACCAACCTTATAACCTGCTTTTTCAAGAATAGAACCAATAACTCTACAAACAGAGCCTTTTCCGTTTGTACCACCGACATGAACAATCTTATAGTTTTTCTGAGGATGACCTAATTCTTCTACAATACAGTTAATTCTCTCTAAACCAAGTTTTATACCAAACTTTTGAAAACCATAAAGCCATTTTAATGCTTCACCAAAATCCATAAGTCCTACCAATTAATACATCTCAGGATATAACACATCAGGAATAGTTTCATATTTTTCTTTCCATGAATCACCAGGGAGAATCTTTACTTTTCTCCCATCTATTTTCAACCTACCTTGAGCAAAAAGATGAACAGTCCTTGGCAATATTTGATGTTCAACTTCAAGGATACGTGCAGCAAGTTTATCCCGGTTATCACCTTGAAGAACCATAACAGCTGCTTGTAATATAATCGGACCATGATCCATATGTTCATCCATAAAATGAGTAGTACAACCTGAGATTTTCACGCCATACTCAAAAGCATCTCCCTGAGCATTTGTACCCTTAAAAGAAGGAAGTAACGCTGGATGAATATTGATGAGTTTTCCATACCATTTTTTAACAAAAGAACTCGATAGAATCATCATATAACCAGCACCAACAACAAGCCCTACGTTATGATTCTCTAATATTTTGTTCATCTCTTTTTCATAATCAGAGTTTTTTTTCGAACTGATAAAAAAAGCAGGTATACCATGTTTTTCAGCTCTTTTAAGAGCAAAAGCATCCTTATTATCACTAACTACCACTGCAACCTCTGCATCAATCATATTTTTTTCTGACGCATCAATAATACTTTGTAAATCTGTCCCACTACCAGATGCTAAGACACCAACTTTTAATTTTTTCCCCATATATTCACATTCCTTGATATCGGAGATATCAACCTTTAAGTTATTATTGGTAGGATTACAACCCCCTTATTCTTCGATTGTTGTATAATATGGACTATTTTAGTTTTTTTCTATTGACTCTCCAAAAATCTTCTCGATTATATCTCTAGGGGTATCAGTTTTAAAACCAGTGGGATAAAAATGCGTTCTAGTCACAACATATCCCTTACTTCTAAGTTTTTCAAAGATATTTTTCATCTTAACTGGAGAACATTTTAACATAGAAGCAAGTTCATCTGTTGTATAATAAAAAGCTGGAGCATCAGCTTCCTCTTCTAATAAATCTAATAATTTCCAAACCATATGTTTTGTACCAAGTTTCTTCTTAAAAAGAATAGTCCGCATCTCCTGTAACGCATGTTTATTATGAAGCTTCCCCATCCATAATGGACCTATGTTACTATTTGTATTCTTTGATGATAAACATAGTTTATCTGAATTAATACAAGATACCATTTTAATAGAGTCATTAGCCTTTTTTACACCTTTTTTTATCTTTAAGTAAACCCTGAAATAGTGATCAGTAGAGTAACTAACCAACGGTTCAATTCCCATATCATATTTACCTGCCGCCCTACAGATAAAACCAATAAGAATTCTCAACCCGGTTTCATGCATCATAAAAGAATGAAATGGTAATGCTCCATATCGCCTTAAACAAACCTTAGGATAAACACCACATAAAGTTGCTGTATCAGTCGCTGTACAAGAAATAATACCATTATTATAAATACTTCTAAGCGCTGAATCAATAAAATAAACAGGAGAACCAAATGGATCAATATCAATGTAATTAAATTTATTTTCAGAAAGAACCGTATTTAAATTACTATTTGAAACTACTACATTATCTAGTTTACAATATTCCATATTCTTATTAATTAATGCAAAAGCGTCATCATCCCAATCATTAATCATTACTTCAAAATCACCATCAATTTCATTTGCAAGTCTAAAACCACGAATACCAGATGACGCAAGACCATCAAGAAACCTTACATGATCATTACTATTATCAACAAACCATTGCCCTACTATAACCGAGAGATCCCGATTTAGCTCCATAGCAGGATTATAAAAAGGCAATTTATCCTTAGAACCCGGTCCCTTCTTTGATAACTTTTTTTTAAAAACAAAAACCTTAGTACTACCCTCATTTACAGGCTCATAATTATAAATTTTATTCATAATTAAAAAAGCGGAGGTAATTTCTCCTCCATTATTTTCTGGATCTTATAAGGAAGTAAATTTCTATTAACCGGTGTAACCTCAAGAATACGAATATCATCACGTCTTCTAACATCCTGCAATAGAGGACTTCTTGATTTCTTATGTAAGGTTACAATTATTGGTTTATCTGAATCCAATGCATCAATCACAATCTCACAGAAGCTCTCGGATATCATCTCCATTTTACCAATTTCATCAATAATAATAATATTAACTTCTTCATCAGTTATAGCCTTTTCAATAGCAGGTACACCCACTTTCTCCAAAGCATTTATATCCACACTATATTTACCCACTTTATCCTTAGAATCAGAATCAATATGAGCAAAAACCTCCCGTTCCTTTGTCTGCCAATCTACAACATAAAAACCAACACGTTTTTTCTTTTCAATTAACGCTTCTGTAATCATCCCCTCAATAACATATCCTTGTCCTTCTAGAAACTCAATTATTTTAACAAGGGTCTGTGTTTTTCCAACGCTGGGCATTCCAGTAATACCTATCTTTGGGATATCATCCATATAGACAATAGGTAATGCAGTTTTCATTTAGAAATGTTTTTGTTGTTTTGAAAATAAAAAAAAAAACAGAAAAACACAAAAAACTTGTTTAATGAACGTTTAACCTAGTAAGTGCCCAAATCACTTTAATTTTTTCATAAGTGATAAACAGTAGAAATAATCCAGAAAGAACATTTACGAAAGACAAGATTAACCCAAGTTAAACTTGGCATTTGACTTTCATTTTACAAATTCCCTGTTCAAAAAATATTCCATTTTCTAACTTGAATATCTTCAAAATGGTTACAATAATATTATTTTTCTTTATCTGGCTTATCTGGTTTCATCATATCCACCAATATTTTGCCATGTATTTTCTCCAATCTTTTTTTAATAATTTCCAAAGAGACAAACTGTTGTGCAATAGAAAAAGTCATCGAGGGTGAAAGATAAGTGTTCTTTACAGCACCAAGACACCCAGAGAAACGCTGATCATATGTTTCTTGCCATTCTGTGTGATCCTCCGTAAGATAAAAACAACTGAAAATCAGATGGGTGTACCTTCCAGTACTCGCTCTTAATATTAGTGGAACATGAGGATCATTATTCCATGCTTTTTCTATCTTATCTGAATGTTTTTTAATTTCAATTAAAGAAATTACTAATGTGTAGTTTGGTGGAACAACAAAACGTGGGAATCTACAGGTGGGTTTTAATATTATTTTTTCTTTGAGAAGCAAGGATATTCGCCGTTCTATAGTTTTTCTATGGATGCCAAGTTGTTCTGATAAATAATTCTCGTTAGTTTGAATTCCCTCACCAAATACTAGTTTCTTTAGTATCTGTAGAGATAATGCATCCAACTTATAGCCATTAATTTTACCTTGTATTTTATTGATATCGTTTTCGATTAGGTTTATTGGATGTGAAGGATTATACTTTATGAACGTCTGATTACTAAAGAACGTAGCTTCTGAAGGATATCGAATTTCTCGTGGCGGTAGTTTCCCTTCTTTTATAAGACTATCTCGCCATTGTTGATAGTTATATATATCCTTATGATATTGAATAATGAATGTATTATATTCTCCTTCCTTTTTAAAAAAAGCAGCAAAGATGTGAGGATCCTTTTCTATGAAATTATTGGTTGTTTCATCTCGTGGAAAATCAGCACGCGTAATTACCATTAAAGGATATTCCTGATACAACCAAAAGAATGGATATATCGGTTTATTTATAATATTATTTTTAAAGAGAGGCTCTAGTCTATCACGAATAGTATTTCTATGTTTTTTAAGAGAGCGAGATAATTCACTAATATTTACATCAACACCGCTACCAGAACATATTTCTCTTAGCAATTTCAAGTTCAATTCATCATTTAGCAAATCGGTCATATTTCCCCCTTCTTTTGTTTAATTATAATATTTATCACTACAAATAGTGGCATTGTTTATATCTTTTGTCATTTTTTATATACACAATTTATTGATAGTATTATACATCTTTTTTATCATAATTGTATATATCAATCATAAAAAAATCCCATTAGCGATATAATCTAATTTTTTTTTGTAATTTGGCTATAAATACACCATAATTTATATCTATAGCAAATATGGGAAAAACAAGGGTAACAAGTAGCAATAATGCTACATCATCTGAAAATTTTATTAATACCTTAGAAAATACAAATATCGCTACTTTTTTAGACAAATGGGGACCAGAGGAGGTCTTACAAGTCTATGATTCAGAGATCAATATGCAGGGGATATTAGTTATCGATAATACCACACTTGGTCCTGGAAACGGCGGGATACAGATATCACCAATGGTAACACCCCAAAAAATATTTCAATTAGCACGAACAAGAACCTGGACCTGTGCATTAGCAAATGCACCCTTTGGCGGAGCAAAAGCAGGAATTAAAGCAGATCCATCCCGCATCGACAAAATACAATATATAAAATCTTTTGCAAATAAAATATCTCATACTGTTCCTTATCGATATATTGCTACTGCAGAAATCGGTACAGGGCAACAAGAAATTGCAGAATTTGTAAATTGTATTGGAGATAGATATGGAGCAACAGGAAAACCTGAGAACATGGGCGGTATACCATGTGAGTTAGGTACAGTTGGCTTTGGAATTGGTGTAGCAATTGATGTAACTTTCAATATCTTAAGTGCACTCACAAATTTACCTGAAACACTTTCAGATGCAAGAATAGCTATTCACGGATTTGAGAATACCGGTTCAGCAATTGCAAAATATCTTGATAAAGAAGGTTCAAAGATAGTTGCTATCAGCGATCCTTGGAATACGATTTATAACCCAAATGGAATTGATCTTGAGAATGCTTTAAAATATTCTAATGCACCAACTGAGAAACGTTCATTGAAGAAATACAAACCAACAACAGTACTTCCAGTTGAAGATATTATTAATGTTGACTGCGATATTTTTGTTTCTGTTTCAGGAAAAAATTTACTTACTGGAAAGACAGCTTCTATATTAAAGGCAAAATATTTTGTAGAGGAAATAAATGATCCAATAACACCTGTTACAGATCAACTTTTGTCCAAAAAAGGAGTTATTGTTATCCCTAATATTTTAACAGATATCGGTAGCGTTATTTGTTCAAATGCTGAATACAACAGGGCTGGCATAGAGACAGCATTTACTTGTATGGAATCAAAAGTCAAAGAGGTTGCAGAGTTAGTCATGCAACGTACTCTAGAAACAAACATCTCTATTCGAAGCGTTGCACAGGAAATTGCACAGGAGAGAATTCTCAATGTAATGGAGAAAATATGAACAAGAACGATTTAGGAGAAATGATAAAATGACAGAATGGGGAGATGAAGTAATCTGGAAGTCAAAAAGAGATTGCCCTCGTAATCCTAATGGCCTACTTAAAGTTGCATACTCCGACGGTTCTATATGGGTATACTGTAAGAATTTCGGAATGGAAAACTTTGGAAAAATTGAAGGTGAAGAATATCTAGGATGTAAATTGGCTAAACGGAAATGTCTCCATTATTACTCTAAATATTAGGGGTTATTTGCTAAATTGTTAACTGTTAGGATGAAAATATGAATAAAAAAATAGGAGAAATGAAAAATGAAAGGAAATAAGGAAAAAATAATTCAACCGTGGAAACCCAATGACCGTCTTAACTGTAAGAAACCCTCTGTCGAGTATGTAGTGAAAAGAAATCCAGAAGTACATCCTTTAAAGGTGTAGATCGCAGGAGAGAAAAAATATGGATTTTGACAAGGTGGAAGATGGTTCAAAGAATGAAAAAATTAGCGGGAGCATTCGAGCATATTTATTGATTAACCTGAAGGAAGACATACTGCCAAAAAAATTCGATGAAATAATGCGAAAAATCGATTCTTTAAATGAAGCTGATTTTGTGGATGCTGTTGATGGATTTTGTGATATTATCGCCATGATTGAGGTTCCAGTAACAGTTAAGACAATAGTGGAAGCCATTCAAAGTATAGATGGAGTAGCCACGGTTCAGCCATGTCGAATATTGGGGATACACAAAGAATGGTGATGGGTAACTATTATTGCTCTGGTTCGCCTAGTTGTCATAAGATCGCCTCCTTTGGGAATAAAACGGGCCGTGACGTATGGAGTAATACTCAAAAAATTGCTGGATGGAACAACGGCATTGTGTATGCTAACGTCAACCCAGGTGTTTTTAGTTTGTATTCGCAACATATTCATTTCCATGATCGCAAGCTCACGTCATTTATGGGGATATTGTTGACTAACACATCGGTGAGTTGTACAGGGAAGTAAAAATGAAAATTGATGTTTCTCATGCAAAAAAAATAATTCAGCGATATCGTAAGAAAAAAGGCATATTAATCCCATTACTACAGGACATTCAGGCTATTTATGGGTATGTTCCCGAAGAAACCGTGGGATTGATATCTAAAGAATTATCGATTTATCCCGTTGATATTTATGGAGTAACAACATTTTACACTCAATTTCATCTTATGCCTCAAGGTAAACATACTATTAAAGTATGTCAAGGAACTGCGTGCCATGTTATGGGTGGAAAAGGGATACTTAATTGCATATCTGATAAGTTGGGGATAAAAGACGGTGAGACAACCGAAGATGGTAGGTTTTCACTTGAACGAGTAGCATGTCTTGGATGTTGCGGCATGGCTCCTGTTGTTGTAGTAGATGAAGACTTTCATGGAAACTGTAACTTCCAAAAGATTGACTATCTCCTGAATCAGTACAAATCAAAAAAGGAGGAATCGTAAATGAAGGCACGAATCCTCATTTGTATGGGAACTAGTGGAATATCTGCCGGTGCAGAAGAAGTTGCCAAATGTTTTAAAAAAGAACTTAATAAATATAATCTACAAAGTAAATACGAAATCATAAGAGTAGGGGACCGAGGTTTATTTAGAGATGTTTTGGTAGATATAATTGAGCCTAATGAAGAAAGAATCACTTATGAACGTGTCAAAGTAATTGATGTACCTAAAATTGTTAAAAACCATCTAAAAAATGGGGAGTACATAAAAGGATTACAAGCAGGTAAAGACTATAAACAATTTTTTGCTAGACAAATGAGAATAGTTCTTTCAAACTGTGGAGAAATCGATCCTGAAAATATTGAAGAATATATTGAAAAAGATGGATATGAAGCAGCTAAAAAAGCGCTTAAAATGAAGCCGGAAGAAATTATCGAAGAAATTAAAAAATCAGGTCTTAGAGGGCGTGGAGGTGCGGGTTTTCCAACTGGACTTAAATGGGAGTTTTGCCGTAAAGCCAAAAGTGATACAAAATACATTATCTGTAACGCAGATGAAGGCGACCCGGGGGCTTTTATGGATAGAAGCATCTTGGAAGGTGATCCTCATTCCGTCGTTGAGGGAATGATTATAGGAGCATATGCAATAGGTGCAAATGAGGGATACATTTATTGTCGTGCTGAATACCCCTTGGCTGTAAAAAGACTTGATAAAGCAATTGGACAAGCAAGGGAAAAAAAGTTCTTAGGAAAAAACATTTTCGGCAGCCGTTTTTCATTTGATCTTGTTATAAAGGAAGGTGCAGGTGCATTTGTGTGTGGTGAAGAAACAGCACTTATAGCATCTATAGAAGGAAAAAGAGGAACGCCAAATCCACGTCCGCCTTACCCTGCACAGAAAGGACTATGGGGAAAACCCAGTAACATCAACAATGTCGAGACATTAGCAAATATTAGACACATCATAGACAAAGGAGCGGATTGGTTCTCATCTATCGGTTATAATAAAAGTAAAGGAACTAAGGTTTTTGCAATAGCGGGAAAAGTAAAAAACACAGGTCTTGTAGAAGTTCCAATGGGGACAACAATTAGGGAAATTGTCTACGGTTCTGGAGGCGGCATGGTCAATAAAAAAATACCTTTCAAAGCAGTACAGTTAGGCGGTCCCTCAGGAGGATGTTTACCCGAAAGTCTATTTGATACCCCAATTGACTATGAATCTATAAACGAAACTGGTGCTATCATGGGATCTGGTGGCATGGTTATAATGGATCAGCGTACTTGTATGGTTGATATCGCCCGATTTTTCTTGAGTTTTACAGTTGCAGAATCTTGTGGCAAATGCATTCCCTGTAGGATAGGTCTTAAAAGGATGCTAGAGGTTCTTGAACAGATATCTGAGGGAAACGGTAAGGAGGAGCATCTAAAATTTTTAAAAGACATGAGCCAAACTATCATTGATACCGCACTATGTGGTCTAGGTAATACTGCTCCTAATCCTGTGCTTACTACTATTCGTTATTTTAAGGATGAATATCAAGCCCACATAAAGGACAGGTCCTGTCCTTCTCATGTTTGTACTAATTTAGTAAGATTTGAAATTAACGAAGACAAGTGTATAAAATGCGGGCAATGCTTCACAGTATGTCCAACAGGCGCTATTGATTTGAAGAAAAGAGAATATCCTATTCTTAATAAAGAGAAATGTATCAAATGTAAAGCATGTATTGATGTATGTCCAGTGATGGCTATAGAATGATTAAATTAACTATTGATGGCAAGAAAATAAGTGCAGAAGAAGGAAAAACTGTGCTAGAGATCGCGACAAATGCAGGTATTTATATCCCTAATTTATGTTATCATCCCGATATTCCACCAATAGGTGCATGCCGGTTATGTGTTGTAGAAATTGATGGCATGAAAGGTTTCCCTACTTCATGTACTACTAAAGTTAGCGATGGGATGGTTGTTCATACAAGCAAAAAAAAACTTCAAGAACTTAGAAAGAACCTTGTTTGGCTAATTTTAAGTAATTATCCAAAAGATTTACCTAAATCATCACAATTGAAGAAAGTCGTTGATTATGTAGGAGTAAATAACATTCTTTCAGGATATGTTCCAAATCCAAGAGGGCTTCCTATATTTTCAGATGATCCTTTGTTTACAAGAGATATTAATCGATGTATTTTATGCGGACGTTGCGTTAGAATGTGCCAAGAGATAAGGGGTGTAGGAGCCATTGGTCTTATCGGCCGAGGCATGGACACCATTGTAGGCACTAGCTATGATTCTTCCATGAAAGATGCAGGCTGTAAGTTTTGCAGGGCTTGTGTTGAGGTATGCCCATCAGGAGCATTAACTGATAAAAAACCGGCTGATGAAAAAGATCGTGAAAAAACCCTAATCCCTTGTAAAAGCAATTGTCCTGCAGGAACAGACATCCCTCGATATGTAAAACTCATTGCAGAAGGAAGATTTCAAGATTCCATAGAAGTTATAAGGCAAAAACTACCTTTTCCCCTTGTGCTTGGTCTTGTTTGTCATCATCCCTGTGAAGAAGCATGTAGCAGATGTGATATCAATGAACCAATTTCCATTAGGGAATTAAAGAGGTTTGTAGCTGAGAATGATACTAGACGTTGGAAATCTAAAGTTAAAGTTTCATCAGATACTGGTAAGAAAGTTGCAATAGTTGGTGCAGGACCAGCAGGGCTCACCGCGGCATGGTTTTTAAGAAAACAAGGACATGCAATAACTGTTTTTGAAGAACTTTCTGAACCCGGCGGAATGCTTAAAACAGGTATACCAGACTACAGGCTACTCCCAGATGTGCTAAATAAAGAAATTATAGACATAACTGACATTGGTGTAAAAATAAAAACCAATACAAAAATTGAATCACTTGATGAATTATTTAACAAAGATTTCGATGTAATCTTTTTGGCATTAGGCGCTCCAAAAGGCATAGAAATGGGTCTTCCGGGTGAAGATGATTCACGTGTTTTAGATGGAATTTCAACACTTAAAAAAATCAACTTTGGTGAAAAGGTTGATATCAAAGGTGAAGTAGCTGTTGTTGGAGGGGGCAATGTTGCAGTTGATATTGCACGAAGTTCACTACGAACAGGAGCAAAAAAAGTTACAATACTTTATCGTAGAACTAGAGAAGAAATGCCTGCACATGACAAGGAAATAGATGATGCTTTAGAAGAAGGAATTGAGATTAATTTTCTTGTAAACCCTCAAAAAATAATTCCTAGCAAAGATAAAATCAGGGTGGAATGTATTAAAATGGAGTTGGGTGAACCAGATGAAAGCGGAAGAAGATGCCCCATTCCAATTAGAGACAGTGAATTTATACTTGAATTAGATAGATTGATAATAGGCATAGGTCAAAGATCAAATGTTCCTGAAAAATTTGGTGTTTCAACAGATAAAAGAAGAAGAGTTATTGCAGATGAAGAAAGCCTTTCTACCTCGAGAAAAGGTGTGTTTGCTGGAGGAGATTTGGTAAGCGGACCAGCATCAGTTATTGAGGCACTGCAAGCAGGAAGACTTGCAGCAAGTTCCATTGATAAATACCTTGGTGGAACTGGTGAAATTGACCAAAAATACATCCCTGATGAAGAAGAAAACCCATATCTTGGTAGAGAAGAAGGATTTGCCCATAAAAGAAGAGTTGAGATACCGACTCGTTTTGTAGACAAGAGATTACATAGTTTTTCCCAGGTAGAATATTGCCTTGATGAAAAAGCAGCGATAGAAGAAGCAAAGAGGTGTTTAAAATGTCAATTAAGACTAAAAATATCCAAGATGCCTTTTCCCCCATTATCTTAGCTTTAGAAAAAACCGAACAAGTATAATTTTAATAATAAATATTACAAATATTTAAATGAAAAAACCTAAGGGAATAAATAAAACACCAATTTCAATACCTTTAAATCCCAAATATTTATCCTTATGTCTACCAATATAGCTTTAGTGTGTTATCCTGTAATTATTTCGCCTATTATTTTGTTCCTCCCTCATTTTATTAACTCCTTTTCACAATACTCCATGAAAACTCCTAGCAGATGGCCCTGTAATCTATCCCAGAATGCCTGTTCGGGGGTTTCTAAATTTTTATAATCCAGGCTCAT
>JAUWIE010000122.1 GCA_030605515.1 Thermoplasmatota archaeon | reverse complement strand
TGAACTTACAGATGGTGCATTATTTATTGTAGAATGTGCTGATATTGATAGCAATGGCAATGGTCCTGACATAGCTGATTTAGTCTATTTAGTAGATTATATGTTTCAAGGTGGTCCTGCTCCCCAAATAATGTGCCAGGCAGATATAGATGCAAATGGCGTAGGGCCCGATATCGCAGATCTTGTTTACCTTGTAGATTATATGTTTCAAGGTGGTCCCTCACCAGGTGACTGTTGTAATCCGCCATGGTAAAAGGTCTTTCATCATAAATATTTTTAAAAGAGCTTCAAAACAGTTATTTCTTTACTAACATTATTTCCAGCATTATCATATGCAATGACTTTTATGGTGTGTTTAAAGAATGTCTTTTTTTTCCAATTCCAGCTATAAGGCTCTGTTTCATCCATTGCTTGAAATGAGTCATCTACATAGAACTCTACCTTGTGTATTCCAAATTGTTCTTGTGATGCATTAACCTCGATGTCTATTTTTCCTATTACTAGAGGGATAAAGAATTTTAGGATCTTTTTGTTTTTTATATATATAGCATTATCTGGTTTGTTTATCACTATATTTAGTCGATTATCTTCAATATTAGAGTTAAAATTATCAGCAACAATGTTATAAGGTCGCTTTCCAACTTGATAATTCTGATGATTATCAAATCCACCTTTGCCATCTCCTAAAAGAATGCTAATAGTACCATCAAAAAAATTTGGTGTTGCCAGATCCATTATTTCATCATTATTGAAATCACCAGCAACAATACCTGCAGGACCAGCCCCTACTAAATATTCCTTGTATTGGATAAATTTTCCATTTTCATCACCTATAAGAATACTAATTTTATTATCATAAAAGTTTGTGACTCCTAGGTCAAGGTTACTATCTTTGTTGAAGTCATTGGAAATTATACCTGCTGGACCATTTTCTACGCGATAGTCTTTACGATCCCCAAATCCACCAGTTCCATCACCAAACAGGATACTAACATCATCTTCCCTATGATTTGTTACTGCTAAATCAATGATTTCATCTTTGTTGAAATCACCAGCAACAAGACTAGCTGGTCCATCTCCTACTGGATAATCTTTTTGAGTATCAAATGCTCCATTTCCATCACCTATGAGAATACTAATACTATTATGTTCAGAGTTTGTTACGGCTAAATCAATGATTTCATCTTTGTTGAAATCACCTGTTGTAATGCAAGCTGGTCTATCTTTTACTGGATAGTCTTTACGGTCTCTGAATCCACCAGTTCCATCACCAAACAGGATACTAACATCATCTTCCCTATGATTTGTTACTGCTAAATCAATGATTTCATCTTTGTTGAAATCACCAGCAACAAGACTAGCTGGTCCATCTTCAATGGGATAGTCTTTACGGTCTTTAAATCCACCAGTTCCATCGCCTAAGAGAACGCTAATACCGTCATAATTGGTTACTGCTAGGTCAAGAATTTGATCTTTTTCTACATTGACTGTTTCATTGTGTATTATATTAGTATTTCTCTCGATGTCTCCACTTATACTGGGCATTATACTTAATCCGGATAATAAGGCTATTATTGCCAATGTCATGCCTTTATTAAATAGAATTTTTTTATCCATTTTATTATCCTTCAATAAGTAGAGATAAGATAATATATAAAAAGCAAGTTATATAAATTTTGTTGATGAGATAAATCAATAAATCTAAAAAATATCTTATATTTATGTATATTACTTTTTTATCTATTAATTTTGTCTATTTCTTGATTAATAGTAATAATAAATTAAATATTTTACTTAACAGTAATGCCATTATATAGAGACATTTTGTCCTTAAAATCCAAAGATATCATCAAATTGTTCTGGTTATTTACCTTATCGATAAAAACATTTAAATACTCAGGTTTGGTTAGTAAAATTGTATATTTATATATTGGGGGAAATAATAAATGAGACAAAAAATAGTATCCGTGTTTGTATGTATGCTGTTGATCGCTACTGTATTATCTGTAGCCGGAACAATAAACAATAAAACATCTGTAGAAAAACAAAGCATTAAAAATAATTCAGATTTATCTTTAACTGAATCTGATTGGTGGCCGATGTTTGGTCATGACCCGCAACTTACTGGTTATTCGACTTCATCTGCTCCAGATACAAATAATGTTTTATGGAGTCATTTATTAGGGTATGATCTTATAGGTGTATCTTCTCCTGTAGTTGTTGATAATAACCTATACGCTGGTACTTTGGGGCCTATTTCTATGGTTGATTATGAATTCTTAGATTTATCATTGGATGTTTTTAATGGAAATGTAAAGTCAATTATTGATTTTTGGAAAAATTTCTTTTTGGATTACATGAAGTTAGAACAAATATATGGAGATAATGCCCCGCTTCAATGGCCGGGAAAGGTTTATTGTCTTGACACAGAGACTGGAAGTGAGAACTGGGCTAGGACTGTAGATGGTTTTATTGTTTCTTCTCCTGCTGTTTATGATGATAAAATTTACTTTCCAACAATTGATGTTGACTTTGATACAGGTATAGGAATGGGTAAATTTTTCTGTTTAGATACCGAAGATGGTGATGAAATTTGGAGTATAACAATTGGTGAATGGGAAGGAGTACCAGCATCATCACCAGCAATAGTCGATGGGAAAATTTATATCCCTACTATTGAAATTGTTCCTGATTTTGAATATATCAATGAATCTTATTTTATTGGTAAATTCATCTGTTTAGACGCAGAAAACGGAGATATCATATGGAATCATACATTCGGTGAATGGGAAGGAGTACCAGCATCATCACCAGCAATAGCAGACGGAAAAATATACATACCAACAATTGCACTGAGTCTTAATTGGACCTACCCTGAAGAATCAGTAATAATTGGTAAATTCATCTGTTTAGACGCAAATGATGGAGATGAAACATGGAGCCATACATTCGGTGAATGGGAAGGAGTACCAGCATCATCACCAGCAATAGCAGACGGAAAAGTATTCATACCTACATTAGTACTAGATATAGATTATGGTTACATTAATTGTACAATTTATGCTTTTAAGGATGAAGAACAGAGACCACCAGAGACACCAAACAAGCCAAATGGTCCAACTAATGGTAACACCAATACAGCTTATACATATAGTACCAGTACCACTGACCCTAATGGAGATCAATTAAAATATGGCTGGGATTGGAATGGAGACAGCATTGTTGATGAATGGGATGACAACAATGGTGACTATTATGAATCAGGTGAAACAGTTCAGAGAGAGCATAGTTGGTCATCATCAGGTACCTATAATGTAAAAGTAAAGGCAAGTGATGGTGACGCTGAAAGTGGTTGGTCAACCTCTTTAAAAGTTACTATAGCACAACCTCCACCACCAAGTACGCCTAATCTCGAAATTACAGATGTTGGGGGATTAATGGGTATTCGTGCAACTATTAAGAACACTGGAAAAGCTGATGCTAGTAATATCAAATGGACTATAACGATGAATGGCGGGCTGATAATTATGCCAATAGGCGGATCCAAATCTAGTACAATAAGCAGCATAAAATCTGACGAACAAGCATCTGTATCTGTATTTGTCTTTGGATTTGGAAGTACTTCTGTGACTGTTGAGGCAAGTTGTTCAGATAGTTCAGATAAATTTACAAAATCTGGGTTAATCCTGGGACCATTTATATTAATGGTATAACAGAAACTCGCTATGAACTTCTTTTAGAGATTCATAATACAAAGTGCTTTCAAGGACTATATCAGGTTAGCAAGTATTATCAGAATGCTTCAGGAATTTTTTGAAGCGCTCTAATACGAAAATAGGTATTAATTCATAACTTAAGCTTAGTTATTTCTGGAACTCATCAGAGGTTATTCTTTCAGAATTAAAATTAAAAGCTTTGTTTAGCAGGGCTTTTTATATCTGTAAATGATAAAAGGATAATGGGTTTTCAATTTTTTATTTAACCTTTTTAAGCCTTGATCCAAGTTTTTCCATAACCTTAGGAAATGTCGTATATTCCATCTCAGCCAGTGGTAGACGGTGTGGTTCAAAAGGACCATGGCGTCTCAAATAATCCATTATATGTTGCGCTTCTATTCTTGTACGGTCAAATGCTGGATCATCAAATAAATCCACAGGTTCTGTAAGTTTACCATTTTTAAGCTGGAAACCAAGTGCAGTCACTCGAGGTGGACCATCAAATCGTGTACATTTAGCGTCTTTTACTGCTACAGGCATCAATGGACCATTATGTGATCCTCTCATCCATCCTGAAACGAGATGTCCTAATGCGAAACCTTCAAGGACTTCGCCTAATGCTGGAAGGCCTGATTGTGCACGTACAGCGCATACAGGATCATCTTTTCCAACGTATTCACCTGCGATTTGATACAGTTTCTCAGTAGATATCACTGATACTGGTTCATCTTTTGGAAGTTTTGAACTTGGCTTAGGAAAGACTCTTTTAATTACAAATCGTGATTTTGCTCCAATTAATGCAAGTAGATCATACATTTCCTCAGGTGTTTTTATAAATACATTTTTGTGTTCCTGGATGTCCCATACTTCAAAGATAAAACCGTCATGGATTGAAGGATCAATGATTAAACCAGCTGTGTTAAAAGGATCTGCGAAAATTTTGAAAATTGGTAAATTAAATGCTCCTGGCTCTGTTTTATCCATCATAAAAGCAACAATTGGTTCTGCTTTTCTCTCTGTAAACTCCATTTCAGCTATACCGGGTCCCATGCCTTTGATGTTACCAGAAAAAGCATCTGCAAGAAGATCCTGTCCAGCACCATACAAACCAAGATCACGTGCTTTCTCTGTTGCTGCACAAAAGGTATCCCAGGATAGACTATGAACCTCTTTACTATCAACACCGTTTGTATGTGTCATTATAAGTTCAAGATCGTCTCCACAATGAGTCACATGGAAATCCATTAGTAATTTGTCTCTTTTTGCTTCTGTTAGTTCTTTATTCGCTATATCTTCTAACGCAGGATGTACAAGTGCATGGCCTGGCCAACCTCCTACATCGGCTTTGATTATACTAAATGTTGTTTTCATTTTTAGCCTCCATTAACGTTTTTCGGATATAGATAATATGTTTATAAAGGATTTGGAACATGAGTTTATCAGTAAAGTATATATTTTTCTCATCATTAGGGTTTAACAGTTGGGTATAAGTTATGACAGTAAAAATTTACAATTCTTTATCAAGAAAAAAAGAAGAATTAATCCCTATTGAAAAAGGTAAAATAAAGATGTATGTCTGTGGTATGACTGTTTATAGTGATGCTCATATCGGGCATGCTCGTACATATTTTGCTTTTGATGTTATACGTCGTTACTTTGAATATAAGGGTTATGAAGTAAATTATATTCAGAATATCACAGATGTTGATGATAAAATTATTATTGCAGCAGAAAAGGAAAAAGTTGATGCACTTGAGTATTCCCGTCGTTTTGCTGATCGTTGCCTTAATGACCTTGATAGACTAGGAATCAGAAGAGCAGATCTATACCCAAAAGCATCTGAGACAATTCCTGATATGATAAAAATGATTGAGCATATAATAGATAACGGATATGGATATGAAGCTGACGGTGATGTTTACTTTGCTGTTGAGAAATTTAAAGATTACGGTAAACTCTCAGGGCAGAAACCTGACGAAATGAAAACTGGTGCCCGTATTCAACCTGGTGAAAAGAAACATAGCCCGCTTGATTTTGCATTATGGAAGAAATCAAAACCAGGTGAACCATCCTGGGACTCACCATGGGGCAAAGGAAGACCAGGTTGGCATATTGAATGTTCTGCTATGAGTAGTAAATATCTTGGTTTACCTTTTGATATCCATGGTGGAGGTATGGATCTTCGTTTTCCTCATCACGAAAATGAAATTGCTCAGGCTAGAGCTGCATCTGGAAAGAATTTTTCGAATTTCTGGATGCATATTGGGTTGCTTACAGTTGATGGGGAAAAGATGTCAAAGTCCATTGGAAATATCATAAACATTAATGATCTTTTGAAAAAATGGGATGCTGAAGTTGTTCGTTTTTTCTTTGCTCAAGCACATTATAGAAGCCCCCCTGATTTTAGTGAAACTGCGTTGAAAAACGCAGATAAAGGCCTTATTAGGATACATAGACTTAAAGAAAAATTAGAAGATATTGCCACTGATGTCTCCTCTGTAAAAATTGTTGAAAATAACCTAAATGATGTTGAAAAGCAGTATCTGAGATCAATAAATGAGTTTAAAGAACAATTTGAACAAACCATGGATGATGATTTTAATACACCTGGTGCTGTTGCATCGGTTTTTGATTTTGTAAATAAAAACAATAAATTCTTTGAGGATAATTCAAATCCCAACAAGACATTATGTAAATATGCACTTGAAACACTTCTAAAACTTGGGAGTATTCTCACTCTTTTTCAACAAGAAGCCGCTGAGGCTGATGATCAAGATGAATCAAAGATTGTCAATAAACTTCAAGCTTTACTTAAACAATATGAAAAAGATATCAAGGAGACAAATATTGATAAACTAATGAAAATACTCCTGGAAATTAGGGAGAAAGCAAGAGGAAAAAAAGATTGGAAAACTTCAGATGATCTTAGAAAACAATTAGAAGAAATCGGTTTTGAAATTCAGGATGCACAGGAAGGCCCGGTTTGGAGGAAAAAATAGGATTATGAAAAAAATCCTTGTAGGATACGATGGCTCAACAGGAGCAGAACGAGCATTGGATAGAGCTATTATGCTCATTGATGAAGAAGGTGAACTTATCCTTTTAGCTGTTGTTTCAAGTCCATCTGATAAAACCTTTGTTGATAATGAGATGTATAAGAAAATGAAGGAAAAAGCAAAAAATCTAATATCTGATGCTATAAAAGATATTGATTCCAAAGGATTAAAAATAACTGGTATGGTTGAAGAAGGAGATGCATCTTCAATAATAATTGATCTTGCAAATAGGTTAAAATGTGATTTAATTGTACTTGGTAGCAAGGGAACAAGTGAGATCGGACGTTTTCTACTCGGCAGTGTTGCAAATAAAGTTGTCCAGTACGCTCATAAACCAGTGATGATCGTACGATAAAAAAAAAAATTTAGTTGTTTTTTTATTTCCCACGGTTTTGATTAGCACGAATACTAGGCCGAACTTTTTCAGCGCCTCTACCCTTATATCTTAGCCCTCGTCCTTTTTGCCCTGCACTAGTTTTCCCACGTAAAACCCTTCTCTTATTGGTTGTATTAGTTATCCAGTTTATTTTTGGATCACTCATTATCGCTGGATGTACAGGGTCAACTAGTATGACTTCATAATAATGATGTTTCCCATCTTCACCAACCCAATATGAGTTTAACACCTCCATATTTGGAAAACATTTAGCTGTACGTTCCTCTGCTATACGTTGAACACTCTTTGCAGCAGTAATTTTAGTAATACCTTTTTTAGATGGTTTCCTTCCACCCTTAATAGTAGGTTTTCTTAGACTTCCTCTTCGAACTCGTGCACGAGCAACAATATAGCCTTGTTTAGCCTTATAACCTAAGCTTCGTGCTCTATCAATACGCAATGGTTTTTCAACTCGTTGGAAATTTTCTTCACGTCTCCATTGAATAAGACGCTGCTGTTGCGGTGATTTAAAAGATGTATCAGGTTTCTTCCATTGATCAGATACATAATCGTACATGCTTTTTACCATAATTTATACACCAGTCCATAAGGGTTAGTAGGAGCATAGGAAGGGAGTTCTTTATTTAAAACTTTTGTCCAAGTAATATGCCAAATAAATAAATGCGTTAAATACCAAGCAATAAATGCTTATTAAACTCTCCAAAAAACATATTACTTTCTTTCTAATAAAAAGTATTGGAGTATATATGTACAACCCCCTAGAGTTATCTAAAAAAACAGAGAAATTAGTGACAAGAGAATATATGAAAAAATATTATCGTTTTAGAGCCACAAGATTCTATGGAGGGATAGCAACTGCTGATACAGTTGGATGTAATCTACGATGTAAATTCTGCTGGTCAAGTAACAGTGTATGGAATGCTAAAAACACAGGAAAATATTATTCTCCTGAACAAGTAGCTGATAAACTCCATGAAATAGCAGAGAAAAATAGATATGATCAAGTTAGAATATCTGGAGGTGAGCCGACTATTGGTAAAAAACATCTAATTGCATTACTGGAAAACATCAATAGTAATCTTTTATTCATCCTTGAGACCAATGGTATATTATTAGGTGCTGATAAAACATATGTTGAGGAGTTATCAAAATTTAAAAATTTACATATTCGCGTGTGTTTTAAAGGATCAACTTCAGAAGAATTCTCAATGTTTACAGGAGCTGAAAAAGGATTTGAATATCAATTTAAAGCTCTTGAAAACTGTAGAGATGTAAATCTCAGTTTCAACATTGCATTAGTATCAATAAATAAGGAAAAACAAGAATTTTTCAAAAAAATAACAGATATAGATCTTGGGAAAATTATGATCGAGGAAGAAGAAATAAAACTTTATCCAATGGTTAGAAAACGATTAGATAAAGAAGGTATTTTGCAATATTTTGAAGATAATAAGAGATAGAATTACTTGTTCTCCTTAAAAAATGTTATTTTCTTAGACAATTTTAATAAGGAGAATTCTATTTCCCCCGCTGGGAGAAATATTAGATGGATAACATATTTAATAAGAAGATGGAGACATTGACTCGTAAGAAAATCAAGGAGTTGCAGCTTGAAAAATTAAAAAAAACTGTGAATAATGTTTATGAAAACGTTCCTTTTTATAAAAATAAATTCAAAGAGCTTAAGATAACACCAGGGGATATTAAAACTCTTGATGATATCCATAAATTACCCTTTACTACAAAGGATGATTTAAGGAAAAATGCTCCTTTTGACATGGTAACAACATCACTTGATAACTGTATTGAGCTTCATGCATCATCAGGTACAACAGGTATTCCCATTACTGCTTGTTATACGAGAAATGATATTGATATATGGTCAGAGGTTATGGCTCGATGTCTATCCATGTCAGGTCTTACTAAAAAAGATGTATTTCAGAATCCAATTCCTTATAGTACTTTTACAGGTGCTTTTGGTTTTCATTATGGTGCACAGAAAATCGGTGCTATGATTATTCCATCTGGAAAAGGACAATCAGAGAGGCAGATTAAACTAATGGAGTATTATGGTACTACGTTTATCTCAGGTGTTGCATCCTACATTTTACGTCTTAGTCAAGTTGCACATGAACTGAAAATAGATCCTAAGAAACTGAAAGTAACAAATGGTCTTTTCGGAGCTGAGATGTTTACTCCTGGTTTGAAGAAACGAATCATGGAAATCTGGGATATGGATGTCCATGATATTTATGGACTTA
Source organism: Thermoplasmatota archaeon (assembly GCA_030605515.1). Taxonomy (GTDB): domain Archaea; phylum Thermoplasmatota; class E2; order DHVEG-1; family DHVEG-1; genus JAUWIE01. Next base: position 7,081 of record JAUWIE010000122.1, on the reverse strand, counting down.
CTGAGATGTGTGGCCCTGGTGTCTCAGCTGATTGTGATCAGCATGATGGTCTTCATTTATGGGAGGATCATTTTCTAATTGAGTTAATTGATCCTAAAACATTGGAACCAGTGGGTCTTGAGGAAGAAGGTGAAATCGTTCTTACAACTCTTACAAAAGAGGGAATGCCCGTTTTAAGATATCGGACTAGGGATATTGCGAAACTGTATGATCAGAGTGTTTGTGAATGTGGTCGGACACATATTAAACATACAACGATAAAGGGACGAAGTGATGATATGGTAATCATCCGTGGGACAAATATATTCCCAGGGCAGATAGAATCAGTTCTTATGAAAAATGATGTTGTTGGTGGTAACTGGCGTATGGTTTTAACCACTGAGAATGATGTTGATATGCTCACAGTTGAAGTTGAAAGTAAAACCCCGCTTAGTCAAATAGATAGTATGAATTTAGAAGACAAACTTCAAAATGATATTAAAACAGTAATAGTTTTCAATCCAAAAGTAGTTGTTCTACCACCAAATACAATAGTTGATACTGGGCTTAAGGCTAAAAGGGTTGTTGATAAAAGAAAAATGAGTTGAGTAAAAAAAATGAATACGCAAGTGAAAAAACTACTTGAAAAAAAAGGAGCATTTGCAGAAAATGAGGTTAAGGATCTATTAAACTCTTACAGCATTAATACTACTAAATTTAAGGTCGTAAAAGATATCGAGGATTTGGATGCTCTTGAATTAAGGTTTCCAGTCGCATTGAAGGTATGTTCAGATAAGATTTTACATAAAACAGATGTTAATGGTGTAAAACTTAATATTCAGAACACTAAGCAACTTAGAGAAATATTTAAAGATTTTAAAAAGAGATTTCCAACTGAGAATTTCCTTGTTGATCAAATGGAGGAAAAGGGTGTTGAGATTATAATAGGCCTTGTTCAGGATCCAACTTTTGGTCTTTCCATTATGTGTGGAATCGGTGGTATTTTCACTGAGCTGTATGAGGATGTCTCATTTCGTATTGTTCCTATTGATCGATATGATGCAGAAGAGATGATTGAGGAGATAAAAGGAAAAAAACTACTTGAGGGTTTTAGGAATATGCAAGCAGATAAAGGGCTTGTTGTTGAGCTTCTTCTCAAGGTATCAAAAATTGGTCAAGAGCTTGATGATCGTATTGATCAGATGGATTTAAACCCAGTATTTGTATATGAAAAAGATATTTGTGTCGTGGATGCAAAGTTAATATTAAAATGAATATGAGAGAATAGGTGTTATGATGATGGTGTCAAAAACAGAGGATTTTAAGGTAAAAGATATGAGTCTTGTTGATTTTGGTAGAAAAGAAATTGATATTGCTGAAAAGGAAATGCCAGGTTTAATTGCATTAAGGGAGAAATATGGACAAAAGAAACCTCTTACTGGTGCAAGGGTAATGGGAAGTTTACATATGACTATTCAAACTGCTGTTCTCATTGAAACACTTGTTGAACTTGGTGCTAATGTCAGATGGGCAAGCTGTAACATTTTTTCAACACAGGATCATGCAGCAGCTGTGATTGCTAAGACAGGAGTTCCTGTTTTTGCATGGAAAGGTGAAACACTTAAGGACTATTGGTGGTGCGCCCAAAAAGCTCTTGATTTCGGTGACGGTAACGGTCCACATCTCATTGTTGATGATGGTGGGGATGCTACCTTAATGGTCCATAAAGGATTTGAGGTAGAAAGAAACCCTGCTTTACTTGAAAAGGATTATTCAAATGAGGGAGAGGACTTTAAGGAGTTAATGACTTGTTTGAAAGAAATTTATAAAGATGATAAGGAAAGATGGACTAGGATTTCAAAAGATATCAAAGGTGTTTCAGAGGAAACCACTACTGGAGTTCATAGATTGTATCAGATGATGGAGAATAATACTTTGTTGTTCCCAGCATTTAACGTTAATGATTCTGTTACTAAATCAAAGTTTGATAATCTTTATGGTTGTCGAGAAAGTCTTGCCGATGGGATAAAAAGAGCTACTGATGTCATGGTCGCAGGTAAAACAGTTGTTGTCTGTGGTTATGGTGATGTTGGTAAAGGCTGCTGTCAATCTATGAGAGGATTCGGTGCAAGAGTGATTGTAAATGAAATTGATCCAATATGTGCATTACAGGCAGTAATGGAAGGATATGAGGTAAAACCAGTTGAGGATTCACTTGAAGAAGGAAATATTTTTGTAACAGCAACAGGCAACAGGGATATTATCACTGCAGAACATATGGAGAAAATGCTAGATCAATCAATTATTTGTAATATCGGTCATTTTGATAATGAAATTCAAACAAATAAACTTGAGAAAATACCAGGTATTAAAAAGATAAACATTAAACCCCAGGTTGACAAATATATTTTTCCAGATGGAAATGAGATTTATATGCTTGCTGAGGGACGGTTAGTAAATCTTGGTTGTGCTACAGGTCATCCGAGTTTTGTTATGAGTAACTCATTTACAAATCAGTGTCTGGCTCAGATAGAGCTTTGGACAAAAGATCATGAAATTGATGTTTATATGCTGCCTAAGATACTTGATGAAGAAGTTGCAAGATTACATCTTAAAAAACTTGATGTAAAGCTAACAAAACTAAAACCTGAACAAGCAGAATATATTGGTGTAAACGTTGAAGGACCATATAAACCGGATCACTATAGATACTAGGAGAAATATTAATTTTTTCTTCTCTTTTACAGGGAAATATAGTTTAATGATTAAAAGTTTAATGATACATAAGAATTTAATATAGTAGTTGAAAACGATATGATTACTCTGATTGGAACAGGGCATGTGTTTGATCTTTCTTCAAGGCTTATTGAGATTTTTAATGAGAAAAATCCTGATATGGTTTGTGTTGAACTTGATAAACGACGATATAATGCTCTTATGATGAAGATTTCTAATCCAGATGGGTATAAATCTGCTAAGAAAAATCTTCCTTTTGTGTATAAACTCTTGGCTCGTTTTCAGGATAATATGGCTGAGGAGTATGGTGTGACAGCTGGTGATGAAATGCTTACTGCAATCAATTATGCAAAAGATCATCAGATTCCTGTTGCGTTTATTGATATGGATGCGCAGTTTTTGTTTTCTAAGATGTTGCGTTCTATGTCATTTTCTGAGAAATTTAAGCTTTTATTCGCTGGTTTTTTTGGTTTTTTTGTAAGTAAAAAAAGTGTGGAGAAGGAATTAAAAAGAGTGGAAAAGAATTTTGATTCATATATTGAGCAGATAGGAGATAAATTTCCAACAATTAAAAGGGTTTTAATTGATGAGCGTAATGTTTACATGACTCAGCAGTTATCAAATTTAAATGATGAATATGAAAAAGTTGTAGCTCTTGTTGGAGATGGTCATGTTCCTGGTGTTTCTGAGCTGCTGATTAATAAAGATATTAAGTTAGAATTGATACGGCTTAGTGAATTAAGAAGTAAAAAAGAATCTCCTTCTGACTCATCAGCAACGGCGTCATTTACTGTTAATTATGATGAGTTATGATTATTTTTTTGTCATTATTTTATGATCTGATTTTTTAGTTTTAAATAGTTGTTATTTTTAATCTTGTAACATATTTGTTTATACCTATAGCAACGTTTTATTGTATTGTATAATAAAAATAACAAATGTGAGTTCTATTTGTAATTAAAATAACATAAAGTATTTATATAATTCTAACCAAATATATATGCAATATATACTAATTGTGTAACAAAAAGGGGATAAATCATGCAAAAAATATTATCATTTACAATAGTAGGATTATTAATTCTTGGTGGACTTGGAGCTTTTGCTGTAAGCAGTAACGAAGAAAAACTTGATTCAGACAATAATAATGAAAAATTGGATTTCAGCCATACTATTTTTGCAGAATTTGGAACATCAACAGGATGTCCACCTTGTAAATATGCTCATGGGGCATTAAAAAACATTTATGCTAGTGGATCATATCCGTTTTATTTTGTTACACTGATTAATGATAAAAATTCAAAGGCTTATTCAAGGTTAAAGAATGATTTAAATTGTGCAGCAACTCCAACTGTATATTTTGATGGGGGATATAAAGTCAGGGTTGGTGCAGGTAGTGTTTCTAGCGCGCAATCTATCTATGAAGGATTAATTAATAGTTGTGGTAATAGAGCTGCATCTAATATTGATATCAGCCTTGGTGTAACATGGCTTGGAGATGCAAAAATGGATATTGATGTTAGAGTTGATAACAATGAGGCAACTGAATATACTGGCCATATCCGGGTTTATGTTACTGAAATTTCATCATCGATGGGATGGCGAGATAAAGATGGTTATCCTTATGCATTTCCTTTTTTAGATTTTGCATTTAATAAGGATATTGCAATAAATGCTGGAAGTAAATGGCAAGAATCCAGAACTTGGTATGGTAACTCTAATGGGTATGGTAGTATAACTGAAAATAATATTATGGTATTTGCAGTTGTCTTTAACTCTGAGCGTCGTCAAGGATACGCAGATCCTCCATCCCGAAATCCTTTTAATGCGTATTATGTTGATGAAGCAACCGCTGCGACTCCAGGTAGTGAAGGGGAAAACAAGCCACCTGAAACTCCATTGCAACCTGATGGACCAAACGATGGTAAAGTAGGGATAAAATATACATTCTCAAGTAGCACAACTGATCCGGATGATGATCAAATTTTTTATCAATTTCATTGGGGCGGCTCCAAGTATAGTGATTGGCTTGGGCCACATCCATCAGGTGAGACTGTTACTGCGAAGTATATGTGGAAAGAACCAGGTGATTATGAGGTAAGAATCAAAGCAAAAGATAATAACCTTGATGAGGAAACTGACTGGTCAGACCCCATAGCAGTTCACATTGAAGACGGACCAATACTTGAAATAGATGAAATCAAAGGCGGATTATTCAGAATTAGTGCAACAATTAAAAACACAGGTGGTCTTGATGCAGAAGATGTAGAATGGGAGATATCTCTTGATGGGGGTTTTGTATTACTTGGAAGAGAAACCACAGGGGAAATATCTAGCATTCCATCTGGAGAAGAAAAAACAATAACCTCAGGAATAATTTTAGGTTTCGGTCAATCAAAAATAACAGTTAAAGCTGAAATTAATAAGGGGCCAGAAGACGAACAAGATAAAACTGCATTTGTACTACCGTTCTTCATAAAGATTTAAACCAATTAATTCACTATAAAGCTACTTCAAATGGTTGTTTTCAACAAATTGATAGAAATTTTATCATATTTGTAGATAGGATTTTCCAGAGTTTCATAGGATAAAATTACTAAAAACTCCCTTATTACTTATTCTCGTGATTTTATATATCATAAATTATTTAAAGGGATTATAAGTAACATATATTTAATGAAGGGGGCAATTATGAAGAAAATATTATCATTTTCAATAGTAGGATTATTAATCCTTGGTGGACTTGGAGCTTTTGCTGTAAGCAGTAATGAAGAAAAACTTGATTCAGATGATATTAATACAATGGTATTTGCAGTTGTCTTTAACTCTGAGCAACACCAGGGATACGCATATCCGCCATCAAATAATCCTTTTGATGCATATTATGTTGATGCGGCAACCGCTGCAAATCCAGGGAGTGGAGAAGATAACAACCCACCAGAAACGCCAATGCAACCGAATGGACCAAACGATGGTAAAGTAGGGATAAAATATACATTCTCAAGTAACACCACTGATCCTGATGATGACCAAATTTTTTACCTATTTTACTGGGGGCGTTGCGAGTATGGTAATTGGCTTGGACCATATTCATCAGGTGAGACAGTTACTACAACACATATTTGGACGAAGCCAGGTGATTATGAGGTAAGAATCAAAGCAAAAGATGATAACCTTGATGAGGAAACTGACTGGTCAGATCCCATAGCAGTTCACATTGAAGATGGACCAATACTTGAATTAGGTGAAATAAAAGGCGGATTATTCAAAATAAGTACAACAATTAAAAACACAGGTGGTCTTGATGCAAAAGATGTAGAATGGGAAATAATCCTTGATGGAGGTTTTGTATTACTTGGAAGAGAAACCACCGGAAAAACATCTAGCATTTCACCTGGAAAAGAAACAACGATAAACTCAGGTTTAATATTTGGATTTGGTCAATCAACTATAAAAATTAAAGTTTGGATTAATAATGGACCTAGAGATGAACAAGAAAAACTTGCATTTGTATTACCACTCTACATAATGATATAAAAAAAAATGAATAATTAGCAGTATTTGAAAAAAAAATCCAGGATTCTTCAATATAAAATAATTCAAAAAGTAATAATGATTTTAAACCAGATATTTGTATTTAATTATTGTTTCAACATTATCTTATGCTGCCAAATAGAATTGATTTGCATTTGGCTTTTTTAAGGGAAATCATAATATCACAATAATTGAATAACAAGGATTCAAGTTGGGCCTGTAGCCTAGACTGGATAGGGCGATAGCCTCCTAAGCTATAGATCGCGGGTTCGAATCCCGCCAGGTCCGTACCTCTTCACTCCTGTTGTTTCCACTCGAAAGCAAGGTATTTTCAGGGTTTATCGATTTAAGACTATCTATCTGATCCGTCTTGTGGAATTTCAGAATAGCCTTAATCCAGTCGTAAGGTGCATTGTTGTAATATCGCTTTGCAAACCTTAAGTACCCTTCTGTTGTGGTTATCTTTTCGTGTCCGAGTCTGTCTTTTACGTCCCATATATCAAAGTTGTTGGTTTCGACCTTGGTTTGTATTAGTCTTGCAATCGCGGACCAATGTCTCATTATGTATGGATGATAGTGTTCCCAATGTGGTTTTACATTGCGTCCTAGGTATTTTCTTAGATACGCTTTAGAAAATGGTCTTCCACTCGGTTCTAAGTAGAGATAGTTACCTGAGTATTTGTTTGCGACCTATAGAGTCAAGTCGAGCTGTTGCCAGCTCTCCCTGCTCTCATAGACCATACGTACGATTTTCTCGTATACGGCCTTCTCCATAATTGCCCCATTACAGGGAGTGAGGTTTAATCAGAGTTATTAGGGAAGCAAGCTTATA
>JAUWIE010000066.1 GCA_030605515.1 Thermoplasmatota archaeon | reverse complement strand
TGTTTATTTCCTGTTCTAGTTTTATTTCGTTGCAGACTGCTGCAACAATGCCTAAATGATCAAGATTCCTACTTTCATGCATGCATCCATCCCAAAAAAAGAAAACTGGGATGAATTATTTAAAGATGTGCGGAATGTGTGTTATAATATTTATATTGTTTTTATACAGTTTTTGTATTGTAACAATATGTTCATAAATATAGAGAGTAATAATTGTTTTTTCATTATTTATACATGTTTAAAATTACAGCATGTACTCTAATACCTGTTATTTTATGACTTTTTCATAAAAATATTATCTTATTTAGAACCTTTTTAATATAATTATTATTCTATTAGAAACATTTAAATGTAGGTAATCTGATTTATATTCGTATTGGGGGAGCATAATTATGAAAGGAAAAGGAAAAATAAAAGTTACTTTAAAGGCAACGGTTTTGATAGCAATTGCTTTAACTTTAATTGTACCAAGTCCAAATATGATTGCTAAAAATACACAAAAAGTCGATCATGATCTTAAGGTGGTAAATGTATTAAATGATGATTTGTCAAATGAATTTCTAGATATTAAAGGTGAAAATTCAGAATTTTTTAATTCAATTGAAAAAACAAATAGAGGAAAGTATAAACAATCTCCATATAATTCAAACTGGGTAGGTAATAAACGGATAACTAATAATCCAAATTCAGCTGAATATCCAAATATCGAAAGTGATTTCACAGATAATAATGGCAAACTTGTTGATTTTTCAGCTGATAACTCTTTTGACAATGCATATATCAGGATAGGTTATGATAAGGGTGATCTCATTGATATTGCTGAAGAGACTTTACTTATGTGTTATTGGGATCTTTATAACTCAGAGGGTCCCCGATGGGTTGTAATCGACGATAGTGGTGTTAACACTTGAGGATAACTATGTATGGGCAAATACCTCTCATTTTACAGTATGTGCACCTTTATCAGTTCCTCAACCTGTTTACGAAGTATATGTAGATGATGACTATAATTCTATGACACCCGAGTGGGGTTATGATCATTTCGATAAAGTACAAGATGGAATAGATGCTGTTGCAGAAAATGGAACTGTTTATGTTGCAAATGGTGCCTATTGTGAGAATGTTTTAATCAATAAAAGAGTTGAATTAATCGGTGAAAACAAGAATAACACAATCATTGATGCCGGTGGAGTTGAAAATGTTATCCTAGTTACATCCGACATGGTAAATATTACAGATTTCACATTGCAAAATGGAGTTAACGGAGTTGAAGTCTATGGTCAAAACTGTAGAATTGAAAACAACAATTTAAATAATCTTACAAGGAATAACGGTCATGGTTGCTATGTGCAATATTCAGATAATAATATATTTTGTAACAACACAGTCGGTGATAACAACTTTGATGGATTAACTATTATGCAATCAAAAAATAACATATTTCAAAGTAATATCATCTATGACAACTTTGCTGGAATTAACCTAGCAACAGGATCAAATGATAACACAATTAAGAACAATGAGATCACACATAACCTAGAAGGAGTTAAAATAATAGGAGATAACAATAAAGTAAATAATAACTTAATAGGTGATCAAACATCAGCTGGAATACGGTTCTATTCAGGTTATAATAATACTATCAAAAATAATAATATATTTTCAAGTTTAAACCTTGGGATTCTCATTGAACCTCCATCAAATAATAACTCGATTTATCACAACAATCTTAACAACACAAATAATGCACAGGATACAGGCTATAATAACAATTGGGATATTGGATATCCACTTGGTGGTAACAACTGGTTAGACTACCTTGGTAATGATCAATTCCAAGGACCAGGTCAAAACCAAAGTGGCCGTGATGGAATAAGAGACACCCCATATACTTTTTTTACCAACCAAGACAAATTACCCGCTAATGAATCCATGGCCATCATGTGGCGATATGAATGCTGATGGTATTATTAACATCGCTGATCTTACATATGTTATCGCTTATTTGTATGGTGGAAGGGCTCTGCCAATACCCACATTATGCATTGGAGATTTGAACAATGATGGAGTTGTCAACATTGCTGATCTAACATATGTTATTGCTTATTTATATGGTGGAAGACCACCTCCAATACAAGACTGCTGTGAATAAGAAATCATAAGGAAATAATAATTTAATGTAACAAAAAAACCAAAAAAACCCCATCAAACCTTTTTTTTCTCAAAAATCGGATACGGAAAATGCGTATATGCAACAAATTTATTAACTAGAATATGATACCCTTATTCATGGGGGCTTAGATCGGTAAAAAATGATTTTCCTTATAAACACTATTTTGCATTCATTTTTTCCCTCCCTTTTAAAAACTTCTAGGCCCCTTTAAATTCTTTATAATCAATGGATTTGAATAAGAAATATCTATGCTTTATTTTTTCATTTTGACATTTTGACACATTACGTTTATATACATCAATTTATAAAAAATAACATGCTAATAAATGTCAAACTTTATTTAAGAGGTGAAGAAGAACTGCTAAAAGATAAAATTAAATATAAATTCATTATTTTTTCAATTCTATTGGGCATTTTTGGTTGGATAATTGATGCAATCTTTGATTCAATATTTTTATATCAAAAAACATTTTTACAAGTATTAATTACAGATATTCCCAGTTATGAAATTTATATTCGAACATTTGTGAGTGTATGCTTTTTTCTTTTCGGAATTATTCTATCAAAAAATCTAATTCAGCGAAAACAAACTGAAAAAGAATTAGAAAAAGCCAATAATGCACTTAATCTAGCAAACAAAGATCTTGAGGGAAAAGTTAAAAAAAGAACTTCTGAAGTTGAAAAGCTACTTAATCAAAGAGAGGAGCTAATAGTCCAAATAGGTCATGATATTAAAACTCCGTTGACACCTCTTATGGGTTTACTTCCATTGGCTGCTCGTAATGAGAATGATCCTAAGGTAAAAGAAATATTAAATATTAGTATTCGAAACGTTAATCTAATTAGTGATCTAGTAAATAAAACGATTAATCTTGCAAGACTTAATTCAGATTTATTTGAATTTATACTCGAACCTACAAATCTACGCCCTGAAGTGGATAAAGTCATTAAAAATAATAAATTTATGCTTGATTGTAATGATATTTATGTGGAAAATAATATTGATGAAGAGGTTATCGTTAAAGCTGATAGATTAAGATTAAGAGAAATTTTTACAAATCTTATCACAAATTCAGCCAAATTCACTCCAGATCAAGGTGGAATAATAACAATAAATGCAAAAAAAGATGAGAATTTTATAACAGTTACGATAAAAGATAAGGGTATTGGAATGGCAGAGGAGCAGTTAGATCGAGTTTTTGATGAGTTATATAAGGTAGATCCATCTCGACATGATATTAATAGCAAGGGATTAGGTCTTCCAATATGTAAACGCATTATTGAGAAACATGGGGGTCGTATTTGGGTTGAAAGCCCAGGCGAAGGAAAAGGCACAACTGTGTTTTTCACAATTCCATTATCTTCTAAAACCAAAGATAATATTATAACTGTGGAAAATTAAGAGTTTTTATCTTATAACATAAATATCTATGAGATCTTTTGATTTATTTACATTATTATATGCGATTGTTTCTATTGTGTGTAAACCAGGTGATGTCTGTAATTCCCATTCATATGGTTGTTGTTCATCGACATATTTGAGCTTATTATCAAGATAAAATTCGATTTTATTTGTGTTTGATGCTTCTACTTTAACTGTAAGAGGTCCAATAATTCGTGGAGCAGATTTTTGGATGAACTTTATATTTCTAAAAATAGTTAGGATTTCTCGTCCATTAAAATACGTATGATATAGTTGTGGTTGTTCAATATTTATTTGAGGAACATCTGGTTGAAAATTTCCATATACACCATCAATGTATAGAATTCCTGTGCCACCGTAAAATGGCCAGAAGAAAGGATGTTTAGGGCTATGTGCATCGTATGCTACTCTTATCCAACCGTCTTCACCCCAGTTTTCACCTGCACTATTTCTAATTAACCAGCATTGTTCATTATCATCATATCCAAAAATTGTGATAACATGTCCTCCTTTAGGTAATCCACGTGGTGTGTATATGCCATGTTTATATCTGGAGAAATCTGTTCTTGATAGCATGCAAATGATGAGAGGACCATACTCAAATAAAGCTTGTTTTATTGAATTGATGTCATTATCAACCCAACCCCAATCTCCAATTTTTATTGTTCTGTTTTCCCATCCTGATAAACTTTCAAACGGAGTATCTTGTGGTCTATGTGGATCAGGAAAGCAACCTTCATCTGGAACTCCATAATCTACTAAATACTGAACAGCGTCTACTAATTCAACACCCCAATTACATGTTCCACCAGAGTAAAAAAATAGGTGTGCTTCCGATAAATCAATATTAAATTTATAACCTACTTCATGTTGAACAATTGTTTCAATTGCAGCTACTAGTGCATAGGCTTCACAAAGAGGAGCAGGCATTTGATTTTTTATTGGAGTAGAATAATCTATACCATTGATATCCCTCCAGCTAAATGATGAAGGTAATTCATTGGCTTGTGAGTTACTATCAACTTCAGCGATAACTGGTGAAATATTGATTATTAGTAATATTAATAATAATGTTATGATTTTCTTCATGGTTTTCCACTCTAATAATATTAATAGATTGTTTAATATATAAATTATTATGTGAATTTCTTTTATATAGTTTATTTAGGCTAAGATAATAATTTTTTGCCTTCAAACGATTTTTGTTCAGACCATCCATTAAGAAAATTTATAGTTGGAATAATATCTATGACTGAAACTAGGTTGTTATTAATAACTCCGCTGGGGACTTCAGATTCACTTGGAGACACAAAAATTAATGGTACATCCTGATCACAAATGGTTCCATGTGTACCGGGTGCAACTGAAAGACCATATGTTTTTGCAATAAGAGATTGAATATGCGGCTTGAAATGTGCAACCATTGAAGATGCAGCTGCAATTACATCAGAATAACCAATGTTCATATAATTCGGCTCTAAAAATACAATAAGTCGAGGCCAAATTACATCTTCATAACTATCTTTCCACATTTTCTGGTTTATCTGCTCTTCTTTATCAAATATTTTAACAACATGTGGAAGATGATTCTCAATTTTATTTTTAATCTCTTTTTCAACATCTTCTCTACAATAAATGTAAAAATGTGTTCCTTCTGAGAAACACCACTCATAATTTCCTTTATCTTTATATCCAAATGGTAACCATCGAGTGTTGGCTCTTATTTGCATTCCCTGTTTAGCTAAAACCTTACGAACATCAACAGCATATTTCATTTTTTTCATGGTGCTCATTCCATGATCAGATGTTATTATTATTCTTGAATTTTTAAATGAATTTCTTCTTTTCAAAAAGTCAATAAAACGTTTGATTTCACTATCTGTAATAAAAAGCTGATCTTTCATAGCATCAGGATTAATAATTCGGTTTAGATCAGATTCATCAATATCATTAAATGAACCATAAAAATGTCCTGCTGTATCCATATTACAAAGTAAAATATACATAAAATCAGGATCATGATGGCAGATTGTTTGTATCGCCTGATCAATAATCCATTTATCGCTTGGAGCGAGATTAGCATTTATCGTTTTAATTGGTGGTCTGAAAGATCCTTTCGGCGGACGAACAAACCTATCACCTATGTGAGGTATATAAATCCTAGGTGGAAAATGATTATCTTCTTCATGTCTTTCACTACCAAGAATATATCCTGGAGAGGGTGTGACGTAGTCTGGATTAGATTGATTTCCCGCATAGATTAAAATATCACAATCTTCATCAGATAATAATTCACCAACCCAATGTTTTCCAGCAATAAAAGCTGTCGTTGAAGATGGATTATTCATTTTAACAATATTAAAAAAAGTCGGTAAACATTGTAAATGCCTGTGTTTATAGGAATCTAACTGGGCAGTTCCATGTTGTGTGGATATTCTTAAATGTGCAAAATCTAAACCTTTATAATGAGCCCACATGCCACAGATGCCATGAGTGCCTAAATGAGTTGATGTTAAAATTGAAGTGTGATTAGTTGCTGTTATGGCTGGTAAAAGTGCTTTACATTTCGAAAATCTTGTACCTTGCTCTGCTAAAGAAACAAGTGTTGGTGTAAGACAACCTTGATGGCCTTCACTATTGAAATAATCCGCTCTCATTCCATCAATATTAATGATATATGTTTTTTTTTCCTTCATTTTTTCCACAACTTAACATATTCAATATAAAATCTCATATTAATATAATTTTATCATTTATCTAATATTTGAATAATGAAATTATTTAGAATTTAAATTAATAATAAGAGAGTAATCACAGATCAATACGCCTATTGTGATTATTATCACGTTAATTATATCTATTTATTCCGTATAACGAATTTCAGGGCCTAAAATGGTAAATATAAGATGTTTTAGTAATACCTGTCGATCTCATTTTGGTTTACCTCCATAAATTTTAGGCCCCTTAAATAAAAAATGCTATCAATAAACCCTTAAGTTTTTATTTATTTTTTTAGATTATTCAGAAAATATACTCAATACTGATTTTTATAACTTAAAATAATTCTTTTTTTCCATGGTAATAAGAAAAAATAGTAGATTTTAATAATAAAAAGTGAATTTTTTATAGTTCATGTGATAATTTTTATATTGATGTTGTTTATTGAGACATTTAAATCGTTTCCGATAGTTTTAAGTATAGTTGTAACATTTTAATTTTCAGCGGAGGTTGTAGAGAACTTGGGGATTTATTCGCTTTTTAACTTCTCCTCTCACTCATCTAAGTCCCATCCTTACCTAAAAAACAGCCTCTACAGCCCCCCAATTATTTTAAATTTTTTTCAGCAAGCATCTTATCGCTATTAAGTATCAGACCCTAATATTAATAATTACAAAATGGTCATAATAATTCAAAAAAGATAATAACAGGCAATTAAAACTGAAATAATGATAAACCTGATTGCGCGGTCCTTGTCAAAAAGCAGATTATAGCGCTCCAGGCAGATAATTAAAAGCTAAAAAAAACTATAACAAAAAGCTATAATTTATAAAGATGGACATGTTAATAAAATTGAAATTTTAAGCGGGAGGAAAACATTGAAACGAGAAGAATGCCCTTTTTGCAGACAAAGGTGGATTAGAAAATCAGGAGAGTCACCTATAATATGTCCTAACTGTCATAGAAAATATTACAGCAGAGAAGAATTAATCGATAGACAAAATAAAAAATAAAAACAGGATGGAATAAATATGTCTAAAGCAAAAAAAACAAAAGCATTGTTGTATTGGTATATTTTTGGAGTACCTCTCTGTTTGATTATTTTTGCATCTATTTTCACCGCAATAGAATTTCCAGTGCTTATAGGATTTTCATTCCTAGTAATTGTGATGTATGCTGGATTCGTTGGTATATTAATTGTATTTACAAATGCTATCATATCTATATTAAAAAAGGATTGAAATATAAATAATAAATGTTGAACTAAATCTTTGTTAAACTTTTTAAAAAAATAAAATTGCATTCGAAACGACTTTTTTTTCATTTTGACATTTTGACACATTAAGTTTAAATATTATCAGTGACAGAGAATAACATGCTTAGATGGCGTTATGGAGTGGATATATTTGGAAGTAATGACAGATTTAGAAGAAAAGTGGGCTTGCCCAAACTGCGGAGCAAAAATGAACCCATCAACCAAAGGTGTTAAAACCAGAGAGATATGTCACCCCTCTCTAAATTGTTAACACTTCCTCCAATTTAAGTGCTTTCACTAACCTATCATACCAACCTGTATCCCGTTTACCAGAGTATCGTTCCTCTGGATATGTATGGATACCCATG
>JAUWIE010000069.1 GCA_030605515.1 Thermoplasmatota archaeon | reverse complement strand
TCCAGGGTGGTCCTGCACTACAACCTGGTTGTTGTGATCCGCTACCTGTATCCTACTGGAAGTTTGATGAAGGCATAAGAAACGCTGCTGCTGATTCCATTGGTTATAACCATGGCATGTTAATGAATGAACCTGAATGGATCACAGGTCAAACTAATTATGCTGTTGATTATGATGGAATAGATGATTATATACAAGTTTGGGATCATCCAACTTTGAACTTTGAAACCGGTGATTTTTCAGTAGAAGCATGGGTGAAACCAAATATTATACCAAATGTTAAAACAATAATGGATAAGAGAGATTCATCAATTAGAGGCTTTTCCGTATATCTTTACAATGGTAGATTAGGATTACAGCTTGGCGATGATTCATATGATAACTACATTGTCCCAGTGGATATGGGTATAGAAGCTGATGATGAGTGGCATTATGTCTCAATTGCAGTTGATCGATCAGGAACAGCATATTTCACAGTAGATGAAGATCAAATATCTATTTCAATTGGGCATCAGGGAAATCTATCTAATGCAGCTGATTTATGGATTGGTGCTAATATGATAACTTCATCGCATATGTTTACAGGTGCAATTGATGAGGTAAAAATATATGATGAATTGTTACCACAAGAAACGGTTAAGGAGTATTATCAAAACGGAAAAAAATAATTATATGCTTAGTAACATTTAAATAAAATTATCTTCTTTTTTAGACGATAATTTTGAAAGTCATAACATATCGTAAGAAAATTGTTTATATTATGTGTTACATATAATTGTTACAATAAATAAAGGGGTGAAAAAAATGAAACACATAAATAAAATTATAGTTTATTGTATAGGGCTGTTAGTACTTATGTCAGGATCACTTGTAATAGCAAGTGAAACACAAGTATACAATGAAAAGTATGCAAATAATAGCGAAACAAACCTCATGATGCAGGAAAGCACAATGAGTGTTGGAGATTACACTGTTAATCCAGGAGATACAGATATAATTATTATAATCTATGGTGTATGGAACACGACAATTTCAGGTTACAGCATCGGATTCCAATATCCACATGAAATTATGACAATTGTTGAAGTCACAAACGTTGGGACAATTGGTGAAGACGCATTTATATTTCAATATTCGGAAGAAGGACCAGGTTTGCTTTCAATAGGCGCTGCGTGGTTTCCCGGTAACTATAAACCACCAGGATCTGGCATTCTAGCGATAATAATTATTGATATCGATGGTAATGCTGAATCAGGAGATTACCCACTTGATCTTGGTGTATTTGGTGGCAATCCGCCTGTTGACTGTGCATATTCAGACGAATTCTCATCAAGTATAACTCCAGATCTAACCGATGGAACTCTCACTGTTATTGATTATATCTGTGGCGATGTTAACTGGTACCCCGGGATTCCGCCCCCATATACTATAGATATCTCTGACCTAGTATACATGGTAAGTTATATGTTCCAAGGTGGACCATCACCATACATGGAATGTTTAATGGACGTTAACTGCGATTGCAGTGTCGACATATCTGATCTTGTATACTTAGTAAGTTACATGTTTCAGGGTGGACCACCACCATGTGATTACTGCTGTACTAATCCAGCATGTCCATGGCCGTGGGATTAGAGAGAAGCAAAAACACTTCTTCTCACCTTTTCTTTTTTTCTTTTATATTTAATTATGTTCGAATTATTTAAAATAAAATATTAATACTATTTTTAATAAAACTCATAAATTATTGGTTCTTCAAATTCTTCGAGCCATATAATTATGGTTCCAGATTCTTGTTGATAATATTGTTGCCATAATTCTTTTAAGGGTGTAAGATCAAAAGACAGCTCCTCTGTAAGCCAAGCATCACAGGGATCATTGTGGTCATCATGAGATAGAACAATTATTGTCTGAACTGGATTTGATTCCATAAATGTAGTTGGTCCAACAAGGGCGAAATCATGGTCTTCACAACCACCGGAATAACCAATATTTAATGTTAGAATGTCTAATGATAGTTCAACAATATTGAAACAGACATGGTCTCTTGGTGCACCTTGATAAAAATCATCATCTAAAATTATCGGAGCAATATCATCAGGTAAAATGTCACGTCTTGTCGATATATGATTAATATATCCCCTGTTTCCAATCATTATCCCTGCAGCAGATACAACTGTGGAAAAAATCAGAAGACCGATACAAGCACAAATGATTTTCCTATTCATTTTAATCCCCATATAAAATACATATTTTATCATCATATATAAATTATTTTCAGAACCGTTTTTAAAGGTGTTTTATCAGATCTTTACAATTTTTGATCAATAAATCAATCTCATCCTTTGAAGCATTATCCACATGTACACCACCTACTGCAACAACCTTAGTTTTATGTTTCTTACAGGCTGCTTCAGCTATTGGTTTAAGAACTATATCATCATAATGTCCTTCAAGTCGGATAGTTTTTGATGTTTTACCAGGTTCACAGAGTACTATCCCCCCAATATGAGATTTCTCCCCGCCACCCAGGATAAAAATAATCCCATCATCAAGCTTTATTTCCTTTAGCCATACTTTATATTTACCTTCACCTGAGGTAATCATCTATATCAACTTTTTTGTATTTAACAACATCATACTTTTTCTTATCAACATCATGAGGTATAGTTGCATCAACACCAATTTTAGTAGTAAGCGTTTTCTTACCTTCTTCATGTTTACCAGATGGATCAAGCGAGCTACCTGGTTGATCAGGGTTAATTATTAGGTCTTTATCACCCTGAAAACGAGTTGCAATCACCCATTCAACAGAATTAGGGTTATAGATATCAACATCATCATCAATTATTACAACATGTTTCATGCTTTTATGACCATTAAAAGCAGCCTCAATTGCTTTTTTCCCATCATCTGGATGTTTCTTTTTTATCTGTACGATGCCATGAAGCCACGAGCCACCTCCAAGGGTTACAAGCACATTTTTACAATCAACAACCTTGCTAACTTCATTATAAATCGTGGGTTCCTTAGGCATCCCCATCAATATTTTATGCTCCATCCTACCAGGGATCAAGGCTTGATACATAGCATCTTTCCTATGGGTAATGCAATCAACAATAAAAACAGGTTCTTGTCTTTCGAAATCACGAGTCTCAGTAAGATCAACAAATGGCCCTTCACGATCAAGATCTCTGGTAAGTCGTCCTTCAAAAACAAACTCAGACTCAGCAGGTACCTCAAGATCCTTAGTAACACATTTCACAAGCTTTGTCTCATCCAGTGCATTTGCAATAGCAAACTCATCAACACCAGATGGCGGGCTAAGAGAAGCAGCGACCATAACTGCAACTGAGTTACCAATACACACAGCCATCTCCAACTCACCATCAATTTTATCATATGTGGTACGAGTCTGTCGTTTTTTAATAAGACGCGCTGTAAACTTGTTTTTATCAATCTCCATTAGGCGATGATATGATACATTTCTCCCAGTATCAGGGTCTTTTATAGTTGCAACTGTCGCAGAACCATAACGTCCACCATCACCTTTTAGATGAAATAAAAGTGGGATTTTACTAAGATCAGGATTTTTAATAATTACTTCTTGACAAGGAGCATTATCAATAATTTTTGGAGGTTTCGGATTACGAAGAGCATCAACTAGTCTAAGTAAAAGTTTGTCCTTAGTAGTACCAAGACCCTCAGCAATAATATCACGATTAGATGTGATACCTCCAAAGATAGGGAAATCAAAGCCTTTTACATTATCAAAAATAACAGGTTTTTCATCTAAGGTATACATAATATTAGAAATTTCGTATTTAGTTGAAACCTCTTTGTTGATACGAATTAGTTTGTCTTCTTTTTCAAGTTTAGCAAGAAAATCACGTAGGTTCATAAACAACTATCCCTCCCTTGTGACACCTATAGCGGTTTTCAATACTTGAAAACCCTCTTTTTCAATGGCATTTGCAACTTGTTCTTGCAAATCCTTACCGGGGGTAAGCGCGATCATGTTCCCACCAAGGCCACCGCCTGTAAGTTTAGCTCCAAGAGCTCCATTATCACGAGCGATATCAACTGTGAAATCAAGCTCCCTAGAAGAAACTTCAATCTGCTGTAGTAACTTATGATTCTCAGTCATAAGTTTTCCAATTTCAACATAATCTTCATCTTGCAGAGCACGTCTTGCTAAAAAGGCAATGTTTTCAGCTCTTTCAAAAATACGTTGGTATTTCTCAGCGTTTTTTTCTTTTCTTTCCTTAACTCCGGCAACTGCTGCTGTTGTATCAGCAACTTTTCCAGTGTTTCCTATTACAATCTCAATAGGAGTTGGAATTGTAATCCTTTCAATAGTATTAGTTTCATCTTTTTTGAACCATATGAGACCGCCAAAGGTAGAAGCGGTATTGTCGATTCCTGAAGGGGTACCGTGATATCCTTTTTCACCTTCATATGCAATTTTATTTATCTCTTCATTAGATAAATTGAGGTTGAAATGTTCAGATAGTGCTCTAGCAATTGCAACACAGGACGCTGCACTTGCTCCGATTCCACTTGCAGCATAAAGATTTCCATCTAGTGTAATTTTGATACTTTTTTTAGATGTCTCAAGGTTCATCGTTTTAAAAATTCTATTTAGTGAGTCTTTCTGTTGTTCAGATTTTTCTTCTTTATATTTTGGAGTTGCCTTTCTATTGTCTTCAAAAGTAAATCCTTTACTACTAGGTTCTACTCTAGCAATTGTGTATTTATCAATAGCTGAAACAACTGCTGGTACTCCATATACGACAAAATGCTCGTTAAATAAAATCGCTTTTCCAAAACCTATGCCCTCACCCGTCATAAATATCACAGATAACTAACTATTGTTTTATGTTGCATTTCAAGTTGCATTTCAAAACTATAATTCACATACTGTTTTATATGATTTTGGTACAAAAAGCCTGATTTCATATTAAATAAACGGTGCAATAGTAAAAAATGTAAAAATAAATGGTTTCTCCTGGTTTTTTTACATAAAAAGTATAAAATCCTACAATATTATTACCAATATTTATATATGATGATAACCATATTATTTTGTAATAGGGGAAAACAAATGATTAAAGATAATAATTATGTTACAAATTATAAGCTAATGTGGCTTATTTTTGTTACTGTATTATTATCCTCATCGTTTTCTATTGTTACATCTGTTAGAGATAAAAATAGCGTAGATAATGTATCCGTACAATATTATTTTGAAATACCTTCAGTTAAACCAGTTGTAATAGGCGATACTGTTTACAGTCGTATTATATTACCGGGTTCTACTTATGGTGGTAAACCAGGTGAGCCAAGTTTACCTAAAACGGGTGCAAAAATATTATTGCCAAAAGGAGCAGAGATTAAGGAGATTAATGTTTATCCAAGTGATAAAGCATCTCTTAAACTAGTTAACCCTATTGTACCTATTGGAGAACCTGTTCCATTGTCACAAACCGAAACCACTTCATTTCCAGTTCCAGATGAAAAGGTGTATAACTCAAGAGATTTGTTCCCAGGATCATTATATACAAAAGTCGGTGTTTATTGTTTTAAGGGTTATGATGTTCTTTATTTAACGCTTTATCCGGTTCAATATATCCCAGTCACAGGTGAACTGTTTTATTATGAGAACATAAAGATCTCAGTTAAAACGGTTACAAATCGTGGCATTAATCCTTCTTTCAGAGGTTTTGAAGAGGATAAACTTGACGTAATGAGCAGGGTTGATAACCCTAGTACCATTCAGACCTATCCAGATTCATTAAATGATTATAACACGCTTGCTGAGGATGATTATGATCTATTGATAATTACTGTTGATTCTCTTAAAAATGCTTTTCAAATTCTGAAAAACGCTCATGATGCTGATAATGTAAGCACTGTCATCAAAACTCTTACCGATATTGGTAGTAGTACTCCTGAGGATATCAGGGAATTTATCAGAGGGGAATATGACAATCATAGTATCAGATATGTCCTCATCGGTGGTGATGATGATATTATCCCTGCAAAAAGACTATATGTAGAAGCATGGGATAATAGTGGTTATGAAGATCATTTACCATCTGATCTTTATTATGCCTGTCTTGATGGTACCTTTAATTATGATAATGATAGCAAGTGGGGTGAGCCAACTGATGGAGAAAATGGTGGAGATGTAGATCTTATCGCTGAAGTGTATGTTGGTCGTGCTTGTGTTAGCAATATCACTGAGACCAATATTTTTGTTGATAAAACGTTATCACAAATTTGTCAAGAAGGAAATGGTGACTACTTACAAGATGTGTGTTTAGCTGGAGAGTTACTATGGAATACAAATCCACCAACATGGGGTGGAGATTATTTAGATGAACTAGTAAATGGATCTAGTAGCAATGGATATACTACTGTTGGAATACCATCTAGCGAGTATGATATTGATAGGTTATATGATCGAGATTGGCCAACTGAGGAATGGACAAAGGAAGATTTAATTACTCGAATAAACAACAATATTCACATCTTAAATCATGATGGGCATTCAGCCTATACCGTAAGTATGAGGATGAATAAAGATGATGTAAAATCACTTACTAATGACAAGTATTGTTTTATATATTCACAGGGCTGTAAAGCTGGTGGTTTTGATAGAGATGATTGTATCGCAGAACATTTCCTTGTAAAAACAACCCATGGAGCTTTTGCAGGTATATGGAACTCACGTTATGGATGGGCCAAGCAAGAAAGTACAGATGGAGCATCACAATATTTCAATAGACAATTCTGGGATGCGATTTTTGGGGAGAATATATCAACAATTGGTCAAGCTAACCATGATTCAAAAGAAGATAATCTTCATTTGGTAAATGAAGATTGTATGAGATGGTGTTACTACGAATTAAATCTTCTGGGCGATCCGACACTTTCTTTTCATCCGAAAAACAGTGATCCACCGGATAAACCAAGAAGGCCACAGGGTGAAGAAATTGGGATAGTTGGAGAGCAATTGGTTTTTACAACAAATACTACTGAGCCAAATGGAGATCAACTGTATTATAAATGGTCATGGGGGGATAATACTTATTCTAATTGGCTTGGACCATATGATTCAGGAGAAAATGTATCAGCATCACATATTTGGAATAAAAGAGGTAACTATGATATAACTGTCAAAGCAAGAGATGTCTATGGTACTATAAGTATTAAGTCTGAACCATTACCTATTCAAATTAAAGGACCTGTTCTTACAATTGGAGGTATTACCACAAATCGGGGAAGGATCAATGTAAACATTAAAAATACTGGTGATACAGATGTAAAAGTAAAATGGAGCATTCATGTATACGGTGGATTATTAGGACGGCTTAATATAACTTCAAATGGTAATGTACAACTTGGATCAAATCAGAAAACAAACAGTGAGACAATCTCAACAGATAAACCCATGCTTGGATTTGGACGAGTATATATCTCAGTATCACTTGAAGCTGAGAATATGAACAAATTAACAAAGAGAGCATCAGGATTTTTATTACTATTTGTACTAAAAGATCTAAAATAGACACAATACACTTAACAACTTTTTAAAAGGAAATGTTTGATATTTTTAAGACAGTTTATTAAAAGCATAAGAAATATCTTGTTTTTGCTGCCTTAATGAAAAAAATCAGCTTTGAACAAATCAGTAAAATTTTACCAATAATTGGAATTATTCTTTTTATATATATCATATGGAACATTGGTATTGATAAAATTACTAACGCCTTTGTAACAATTCCTATTGAGTATTATGTTCTTGCATCTATTTTTATTGTTCCTAGAATGCTGCTTTATGCTGTTAAATGGCAATATATCTGTAAGAAACAGAAAATGAATTTTGATTTCCTTTATTTACAAAAAATTTTCATGATCTGTATGTTTTATGGAACTATTACGCCAGGTGCTATTGGCTTGCATATGAGGATTTTTTATCTCAGTAAAAAAGGCCAGGCTTCACTAGAGAAATGTATAACTAACTCAATAATAGATAGCGCTACTGCATTTATCAGCGGGTTGATACTAGCATTATTAACATCGATTATTATGTTTGAGGCGTTTCCAGGGTTATTTACTTATCTTTTAATTTTTTTAATATTTTATTTGTCAGTTTTCGTTTTTTTAATGAAAAAGGAACGAGGGAACAAAATATTTAAAATTTTAATTAGGCCGCTTATCCCAAAAAAGTATAAAGATGTGATGTATAAATCAGTTGAGTCATTCTACGAGGATTTACCTCGTATGAGAGACATGTCTATTCCTCTTATACTTGAGATGATAATTATGATTCTTGGTGCGATACAAGTCATTATTATTGCCCAAGCATTTTCAATTAATGTACCACTTCTTGACTTTATTTTAATTAGTATTACGGCTGTTGTTGTAGCTAGTTCTCTTCCTATTACAATTGGAGGGATTGGGGTTAGGGAGTTTACATTTGTTGCTTTATTATCAACATATGGGGTGTTACCTGAAACTGCTTTTGTAATTTCACTTAGTGGCTATATAGTTAAATCATTATTTCCTAGTATAGTGGGTGGGGCTATCTTACTAAAAAAGTAAATAGTCAACTTCTTTATAGATAACCCTTAATACATGCTTATATGAAGGATGAGTTACGAAAACTAATTAAGAAAAAAAGAAATAATTTATCAAAGAATTATGTTTTTAAAAAAAGCCTTCAAATTAAAAAATTACTTTTTAACCTAGATGAGTTCAAACAAGCCAATACCATCCTTTTCTATATTTCATATGATAATGAAGTTTTTACTCATGATATGATTAAAGAAGCCTTAAAAAATGAAAAACATGTGATTGTTCCTATTTCAAATAAAGAAAGCAGAACATTAATACTTTCCAAGCTTGAGAGCTGGGATGACCTTAAGCTTGGAGCTTATAATATTTTAGAACCGATAAAAGAAAAAATTAAGGAAATATCCTATGATCAGCTTGATCTAATTATTACACCTGGTGTTGCTTTTGATATAAAAGGACGAAGGCTTGGACATGGTAAAGGATATTATGATAGCCTCCTGAAGCAAACAATAAAAACTGTTAGTATTGGTTTAGCATTTGAATTTCAAATCATAGATCACATACCAGTGGAAAAACATGACATATCAGTGGATAAAATCATAACTGAGAAGCGGATAATTAATTGTTCTAAGTAACAATTTCTTTAAGCATGTCCTGTTCTATCGCTTTTTTGATCTCCATTGCGATTCTTTCACCATAACTAATAGAATCACCATATAGATAGCTTGAATGTGGTGTAAACGGTGTCAATGGACTCCCGGGTATTCTCATCGATACATCAAATACAACCATTTCTTCACGTCCTTTATCCGCTGCAATCGCTCCTTGAAGTGCAAAAGGACCGATTATACCAGGTGGGCATTCTTTTTTTGTGGTTTTTACAAATTTTTCACCAAGATCAAATATTTTTTCGATAATAGATTCCTTTGTTGTAGCAGCAATATGGCCTGTTTCAATGATCTTTGGTTTCATATATTTAAGAACTTCAAGTTGTTCATTTGCAGGAAGTCTAATTAATCCATCTAGATTAGTCTGTCTCCTTGTATCAGTACCCATTATCTCAAGTTCATCATCAATTACTGAATAGAAATAATTAAAATTAATCTGTGCACCAATAACATACTCCTCAATTACTGCTTTTTCAAGTGCTTCGTTGGTTATCATTTTCTTTGCAAGCATTTCATCTGATTTATTCTTGTAATCCTTATAGCTTGTAGCATAGAAAAACGCTCGTTCATAACCACGGATTGCTTCATTAACCTTTACTATTACCAATCGATCAATATTTTTTGGTGATTTGAAAATTTTAGGGTATCTTATACCTGCTTTTTCAAGGAGGTAATACTGGTTTTTTGGTACATCTCTTTCTTCAAGTTTAAGCATAGTACGTGTTCCATAAATTGGGATATTGAAATTATTCTCAATATCAGTAAAATCAAAATAAACCCAGAAATAACGATTATGAATAAAAATCGTATTTAGTTTTCTAAGTTTCTCCTGAACATCTGGTTTTGTAATATCAGCGAATTTATCAAGTAATATCGTTTCATCAACACAACCACGTCCATCTTTACGGGTTTTATAATATTTAGTGTATGTTTTCTCCCGATTTTTCTGACAAACAGCAATTGTTCTGAAACCATGTTTTTTAGCACCTCGACATACATCAAGAGCGGAATGACCTCCAAGGACACCGATTGTGATTTTATCATTATCATATGATCCTGTTAGTTTTTGGATTTGTTTTCTTTGAATCATAAAATTAATCCTCCCACATATTTATGATAGTGGTAATAAGAGATAGGGTTTTTTTATGTTTTGTTGAAAAAAAGGTTTATCCTTTAAACCTTGGTCTGTATGATAAATGAATTGGTAGAGGTAATCTATGCTGTGGAAAACCAGCAGTATTTTTTAGTATCAACTCATGTAATTCCTTTATTGAATAAGAATTATCTTCTTTTCCTATAGTTTTACTTCTAAATCTAGGAGTAAATGTTTTATTTTTTCGTTCTTTTTCACCAACCACAATAATAATCGGTATCCATTCTTTTTCAGCATCGCGGATCTTACGGCCCACGCTTTCTTCACGATCATCAATATCTACTCGTATATGATGAAATTCAGAGATTTTATTGATCTCCTCAATAAACTGCTCGCAGTCTTTATTGAATTCATCGCTCACAGAGATAAATCTAATCTGTGTTGGTGAAAGCCACAAGGGTAGCATAGGTTTTTTTCCTTGTTTCATCTTAATTGCTTCACGTTCAAGGAGGGCATAAACACATCGGTCAATGCTACCGGAAATACTAGTATGAAGTATCAAAGGATACTGCTTCTCTCCTTTTTCATCAGCATAAGTAATATTGAATCTCTCTGCGTTTTCAACATCTATTTGAACAGTTGAAAGAGCACTTGCTTTTTTTAGTGAGTCGATAACATTAAATTCAAATTTTGTAACAAAATAGAAATATTGTTGATTCCAAAGCTCAATTAAAATTGGTTTACCAGCAAGTTTTGCTAGATCCTTTGCTAATCTTTTATTCTTATCATAATATTCTTTTACAAATCTTAGAGCTACTTCACTTTCTAAATTAAGCGCATTCATCCATTTAAGCGCTGTTGAAAACTGGTGTTCAAACTCATCAGTAGCCTGCTTTAAATCAGAACAAAGAGTATGAAGATCAGGCATTGTAAAACAACGGAGACGCTTAAGACCGCTAACTTCACCTGATTGCTCACGTCTAAAGCTATAATGTGTCAGCTCATACATTCGAAGAGGAAGATTACGATATGAAATCGTCATATTATTCATAATCATATACTGACCGAAACAAGCAGCGAAACGAAGGAAAAACTCTTTATCATCAGAGCTGACCTTATACTGCCGAGCGGGGAATTTCTTAACATAAGCACTTAGTGCAGGATGGTCAAGATCATACATAATTGGTGTCTCAACCTGCATACCACCAATGCTTCCAACCATGTTATTTATATGTTGTTCAAGAAGACCCTTAATCATTCGTCCCTTTGGATACCAACGGAAATTACCTGAATCGCTCGCAGGTTCATAATCAACCAGTTCAAGAGACTGCATCATTTTGACATGAGCAGGTTCACCCTCTGATCTCCTTGAGCCTTTACTCTCATATTCATATAATAATTTTAATTCTTCATGACCTGAGAAATTAAATTTCTCAGCATCAATTAATTCACCATCAGGTGTTAGAATACACCATTGAGATTTGATTTCTTTTTTCTTTTCAACAGCCTTTTTTTCTTTACCAGGGATTATCTCACGGGAGAGCTCAGATAATGGGTGGCCTTTACATGATATTTTAAATGCTTTATACCAGCCAAACGGTGAACGTTTAACATCAAAATTCTTATTTTTTAGTTCATATTCAAGTTCAATTAGGATTTCCTTTGCAATCTTTGGACTACCAAGATCAGAGGAAAGATGCGCATAGGGATATAGCATAATACGGTTTACTTTTAGTTGATCAGCTACTTTTTGGATTTCAACAGTAGCATCAAGTGCGGCCTGGCTTGGTGATTTCTCATCTATTTTTTCAACAGCGATAAAAGCTGTGAGAGCTTCATCAAATCTATCAGTTTTTGTTTTTATTTCCTCAGGTTTAGGAATCGCCTTGTTTTTTACTTCATATTCAATATAATCGCTATGTATGAGTAGAAGTTTCATGAGATCAGATCTTGTAAAACAAATATGTGTTTTTAAAAGTGATGATATAAACTAACTGTAATGGGGGAGGCGGCGGAGGTGTATAACACCGCTATTAAAAAATTTTTGAAATTACTTGCAATCCCATCTCTCCGCCTGAAAACAGAAATGTATTAAACAATATAAGAACATTTCGGAAAAAAATCTGTTAAAAAAACTCTTCTTGTGTACAAGGTATGAAAAAACAGTACAAAGTATGATAAAAAAACAATGAGAAATCTAATTATTTGAAATTAATTATTATTCCTATATTGTTTTTTTGTAAGCGTCACCACTTAGCAAATCATCTAATTCTTTTGTATCTTTTATTTCTATTTCAACAAGCCAACCGTCATCATAAGGGCTTTCATTAATTGTCTCAGGTGAATCATCAAGTTTTTTATTAACATTGATTATTTTTCCACTGACTGGAGCAAATATCTCTGAGACTGATTTTACTGATTCAACAACGCAGAGTTCATCGCCTTTTTTGATTTCTTTTCCAACTTCAGGTAATTCCACAAAAACAATGTCAGTAAGCTCAGTTTGAGCATGATCAGTTAATCCAATGATTGCTTTTTTGTCTTTTAGTTTTAGCCATTCGTGGGACTCAGTATATTTTAAATCATCTCTTATCTCATTTGTCATATTGATCAGAAAGGGGTAGTTTATATCCTATTTTAAAATTTTTCCTTATTGTGTTAAAATCCAGTCTTTTTTTACAAATGGTGGTTTTACTACTTTTGCTTTCACGGTTTTATCTCGAATTATAATATCTAATATACTATCAATTTCTCGATTATCAGGACTTACATATGCAATGGCAATACCTTTGTTTAGGCATGGTGATAAGGTACCACTTGTGATCTTTCCAACTCGTTTACCATTCTTTTGCACTATGCAGCCATGACGAGGGATACCTTTTTCCATACATTCCAAGTATGTTAACCGCTCATAATCACCTTGTTCTCTTTGCTTCAAAAGAGATTTCTTACCTATAAATTCATGATCCCAGTAAATTGTCCAAGAAAGTAACGCCTCAAGTGGTGTTCTTCCATCTTCAAACTCATTACCTGCTAGAATAAAACATTTCTCAAGTCTGAGGGTGTCTCTTGCCCCTAGACCAATGGGTTTAATATCAAATTCTTTTCCAGCATCAAGGATTTTTTTAAACACATACTCTGCTTTTTCAGGAGGAGTGATTTGTAGTTCAAAACCAAGCTCTCCAGTGTAACCAGTATGAGAAATAATACAGTTGATACCTGCAAGATCAACATATTGACATCCGAAGAATTTCACATTTTTTAGATCAGTATCAGTGAGTTTCTGAAGTGTATCCCTTGATTTCGGTCCTTGTATAGCTAGTATAACATAATCTTTTGAAACATTTTCAGCTGTTGCACAAATATTATGCTCTTCAGCTTTTTTATTTAACCAATCAGTTACAATATCAGACATTCCAGCGTTTGGAATAATCATGAATTTCTCTCCAAGACGCATAAAAATTGTATCATCAATTACCGTTCCATCCTCTTTTAACATAGCGGTGTACTGGCTTTTTTCATCACTAATCCTTGATGCATCTTCAAGAGTTGTAAGGCTTATCAGTTTTTCAGCATCTTTACCAGTAATCCAGATATTGCTCATATGAGAAACATCAAATATTCCAACTGATTTTCTAACAGTGAGATGCTCTTTTTTAATAGATGAAAACTGCAGCGGCATTTCAAAACCAGCAAACTCTGTAAAACTAGCTCCAAGTTCCTTGTGGGTATTATGTAAAGGGGATCTCAACACCATGTATATCAAACCGGTGAATATTTATCAATTGTTTAAGGGTTTCGACAAAATATTTATCAAACCCAGCTTATAACATAAATTAATGAAACCATCTAAAATAAAAGGTATCTTTGAAAAAAATAATAAAATCTTTACTGAAAATCTTAGAAATTGTAAAGGAATTAGAGTTTACAACGAAAAATTATTTTCATATAAAGGTAATGAATATCGCTCTTGGAATCCATATAGAAGCAAATTTGCAGCTGCAATACTCAAGGGTCTAGAAAACATCAATATAAAACCTGATTCTCAAGTATTATATTTAGGCGCAGCAACTGGTACAACAGTGAGTCATTTCTCAGATATTGTAAAAGAAGGCATGGTTTACGCTGTTGAAAACTCACCAATCTCAGTAAAAAAATTATTAGAATCAACAAGTAAAAGACATAATCTAATCCCGATTCTCTCTGATGCCAATCATCCCGATAGATATTGTTCAATAGTACCATTTGTAGATATTTTATATCAAGATATATCACAGAGAAACCAGGCAGATATTTTCATAAACAATATATCAAAATATCTAAAGAAAAACAGTCAAGGACTCATCATGGTAAAAGCACGAAGTATTGATGTATCTTTACAGCCGAAGAAAGTATATGAAATAGTGACTGATAAATTAGAAGAACATAACCTAAAAATCGTGGATATCTTTGATCTATCACCGTATGAAAAGGATCATGCAGCAATTCTGATATCAAATTAATACTTCAATTAAATTTTTTAAAATAGTTTTTATGAACAAACATTGTTTACAATAATGAATAATAATGCAATTTAGAAACATAATTAAATTAAATCGATTAGAACAATTCTGCCTCCCTTTTATTATTGGATTTGGAGTATATGGTCTATGGTGGATATTTAGTGATGAGTTATCAAAAATGTGGCCTCTTTTAATCGCTTATTTTTTCCCTCCATTTGGAAAAGAAACAATTATTCCACTTGGAATCGGTATTTTAGATAAAGGGCTGACAGTGCCTTTTTTAAATATTTATGTTGAACCATTAAATATTAATCCTATTTCTATGGTGCTTTCAGTAGCATTTATTGATATAATTGTTGCACTATTTCTTGTATGGAATTATGATCTTGCAAAAAAAATCCCTTTAATTGGTAAATTTATAATTAAAATAGAAGATAAAGGAAATTATGTAGAAGAAAAATATGGATGGATAAAACCACTTCGTTTTATCGGTATAATTCTTTTTGTCATGATCCCTTTTCAAGGATCAGGTGGACTAGTTGCATTTATTGTTGGACGATTAATTGGGATGAAACCATGGAATACATTTTTTGCTATATCAATTGGAGCAGTTGTAGGATGTTTCCTCATTGCTATGTTTTCAAAAGCATTTCTTATCTTTGCAGAAATAAATACAAAATTAACTCTTGCCTTAATTGCAATAATTGCATTTATAATTGTAATGTATGTTATAATCAAAAATATCATAAGCAACAAAAAATAGAAAAACTCATTTTATCTTAAATTTTGATATTTATTTCCGCTAGCATTTTATTAATGAAATAGGATGGTGCCTCAGTTAGAAGTTTTTTATAAGGTGATGTTGGTATTAATTCTGATTTGCTTAATTCCTCGGCTTTTTCCATATGTCTTTTAATTTCAGATATGAACATTTTTTTAATCTTTTCTGAGTTTTTTGCAAGTATTTTCTTTATTACTTTTACTTCGAGTGAATCAGTATCAATTGTTTTATTTTCCAAACGTGTTAACAGAGGTATAATAACACTATCTATCATTTCTCCTTTTTCAAGATCAACAAGATCATCTGCGAGTTGGTATGCAAGTCCAATTTCTCTACCGTAGTCTGCAAGTATTTCTAATATCCGGCCAGAGGCATCGGCTTCAATTCCTCCTGCTTTACAAGCAGAAGAAAATAGTGAGGCGGTTTTCATGTTTATGATTTTGTTATATGCACTGAAGAATTTGGATTTGGTTGATATTTCATTTGAACCGTTTTTAATATCCTTTTTGTTGAAATTTACTTCTTTTAATTCTCCATTGAGTACCTCACTCCAGGTGTCTACATATAATTTAGCAATTTTTTCTCCATGACTGAGTGCGATATTAAAACCAATTGCAAGCATTTTATGTCCAAGTAACAGAGCATTTGGAATTCCTTTTTTGATATATAATGCAGGTTTTCCTCTCCTCATTTGGTCTCCATCTATGATATCATCATGAACAAGTGATGCTGAATGTGCAAGTTCCATTGCAACAGCTCCTTCAATTGCCCGGTGATATTTATATAATGTTTCTTTTCCCCCTGTACAGACTTTAAACGAGAGATGTGCAACTAATGGTCGTAGACGTTTTCCAGAATTTAAAATTGAAATAATTTTTTTATCATAAATTGTGGTATTAATCTTTTTTTCAAGGTCTGCAGTTGAAGTCTCATAGAAATCATCAATATTTATTTTGTTGTTTTTTGTTATCATTATAGACCTCATTATTAGTATAAATTATACTAATTATAATAGCTTTAGTATTTCTATATATTTATATGTTGTTGTTTATTTATTACCTTTTCCCCCGAATTTATAATTTTTTTTTATTAGAACCACTTCAATTGTATTTAACTAAATTGGGTGTTTTTTTTTCTTTTTTTGACTAATCATATTGTTTTTTGATGTTTTTTTGCGATAATGTATATCTCTGAGCTGCTTTTACGAGATGCAACTGGTGAGTGTCTTTTTACTGTTTGAAATTTTTCATTTACTTTATCAATTAACCCCTGAATATCCTTTCCTACGAATACTTTGCATATAAAGTTTCCGTTGGTTTTGAGTAATTTATTAACAATTTTAAGTGATTGTTCACATAAATAGATGCTTCTTGCATGATCAACAGAATAATTACCTGAAATATTTGGAGACATATCTGACAATACAACATCTGCTTTACGATCTCCAATCGTTTGAGTTATTTTTGTAATAGTTGAATCTTCTGTTAAATCACCTTGAAAAAATGTTATTCCATCAATTGGCTTTATTGGTGATAAGTCTATGCCTATTATTCGTCCTTGCTTACCAACAATTTCAAATGCAACCTGGCTCCATCCACCAGGTGCAGCGCCTAAATCAATTACCGTATAGCCTTTTTTTAAAATATTATATTTTTTTTGAATTTGTTTTAATTTAAAAGCAGAACGAGCTCGATAACCTACTTTTTTTGCTTCTTTATAATAATGCTCTTTTTTCTTCTCTGAATACCAACGAGTCATGAGGTTAGAGTATTATGTCAATGTCCAGTCTCTCTGCCAGCTCTTTATACCTGTTTCGAATAGTAACTTCTGTTACACCAGCAACATCAGCTACTTCACGTTGTGTTCTCCGTTCACCACATAAAATTGAAGCAATATATATAGAAGCTGCTGCAACACCAGTTGGACCACGTCCACTAGTAAGTTCTTTATCTGCTGCATCCTTAAGAATTTCAATAGCTTTAGATTGTGCATCTCCACTAAGCTTAAGTTCACTACAAAACCGTGAGATATAATCCTGCGGTGATGTTGGCATAAGTTTTAACCCTAATTCACGAGCAATAAATCTGTATGTTCTTCCAATTTCCTTCCTAGATACTCTTGAGGACCCTGCGATCTCATCAAGTGTTCTTGGTACATTACATTGACGACAAGCCGCGTAAAGCGCTGCTGCAGATACACCTTCAATGCTTCTTCCTCGGATAAGATTTTTCAATACAGCTTTTCTATAAATCATAGCAGCTGTTTCCCTAACATTTCTAGGAAGGCTCATACCAGAAGCCATTCTATCAAGTTCAGAAAGCGCAAATGCTAGATTACGTTCAGTAGCATCACTTACTCTGATTCTTCTCTGCCATTTTCTCAGTCGATATAGTTGTGCTCGGTTACGAGTTGGAATTGATTTACCATAGGAATCCCTATTCTTCCAACCGATCATCGTACTAAGACCCTTATCATGGATTGTATAAGTCATTGGAGCTCCAACTCTGGATCTTTTCTCACGTTGATCGCTATCAAAGGCTCTCCACTCAGGACCATGATCAATAAAATCTTCATCAATTACAAGACCACAATCTTCACAAACAAGTTCAGCTCTAGAATAATCTTTAGTAAGATGAGTACTATTACACTCTGGACATTGAGTAATTTCCTCTATACTTGGCTTTGCTTTCTTCTTTTTTGTATTGGCTAACACCATATGGAATTTCCCCCCGTAAATCTTTTATACTTATCGATACACTTTTTAATGACATAAGAGAACTTATATATATAGTTTATGGTAGCCTTATCTTAAGAAATCTATTGCGCTCATCAAGGGGGTACTGTTGAACTGGGGTGTGTTGATTTTGGTGTGTTGAAAATAGTGAGTTTTTCTTTTTTCAGAGTCATTACCTATTCCATCTAATTCTAAGCCTTTGGAACTTATTTAATAATTTTCTTGATTTACTTGGTAATTGTCTCCTTAACTGTTCAATAGATGCTATATCATCAATTAAATCTCTACTTATTAATAAATCATTTCGTTGAGTTTCAGAAAAAGTTTCATATCTATCCTCTATTACATATTCCCGACCAGCTCCAGTTTGAATCCTCTTAATAATACCTCGTTCCCTTGTGTTTTCTATCAACTCTCTAAGCATTGTATCAATTTGATTGCAAAATCTATTATATCTCTTGATTTTCCATCCTAACAAAGGTTTCAATCTTGAAAAACTATTCAAAGTTTGATTATCTGTAGATATTTCATACCAATCATTCAATTGCTCTGGAAAATTGAATCTTTCATAAGGGGTGTTATTAGCTCTAAGTGTTAGAATTGTTTGATTTAAAAAATAGTTGAGTCTTTCAACTATTGGTCTTCTTCTATCAATTAACCATGCTCTAAATCTAATTGTAGCGTAACCAAAGAGAATTACACCTACAATAGAAGAGCTTAATTCAATCCAAGGCATTTCAAACACAAAGAGAATACAATAGATGATTATTAAAATTATTATATAGCGTAAAAAATCACCGCTCTTTGTCATCAAACCTCCATCCTAAAAACTCGCCAATTAGCGGCTTTGCACGTAACTTACTAATTTTGCACGTTTATTCGTCTTTTTTCCGATTAAAAATATAAAGCCATAAATAGCAAAAGTTTTTTCAATGCGAGGTAATATGTTCTTTTAAATTAAATGATTGAATTAATACTATCAAATATTCCATCTACAATTGCACCATATTTCATTGAAAGATGGAAAAATAGGAAAACAAGGTTTGATGCATGGTTGGAATTAGCAGAGTATAAATATAATCAAAAATGGGCATTTCAATTATATGTTGATAAGAATAAATGTTCTCCTAGAGTGTCCAGATTTGCTTATGGTTGTCGATGGGATTCTATGCAAAAAATTAGAGAAAACCATGGGGAAAACAGAGTCGTAATTGATGGCCATTTTAGTTATCTAGTTAGAAATGATTTAGCACTACAATCAATCTGTTTTGCTTTTGATAAAGCTTTAATTACTTCATTAATTGATGATGAATTGATTAAGAAAAGAATATTTGGTGGTTTGAGTGAAGAACGACTTAATAATTATGCTGGCGTTCTTTTTGATTATTTTGGTCTTAATCATAGAAAATTTTATGAAAATTACCTTGGTAATACATGGTTGAAAATGGGAATGCCAAATAGAGAGTTTTTAAAATTATTTGATAATAAGGGTAAATTAAATTTGAAAAATTATATAATAAAAATTAAAAAAGAATACAAAGAAACAATAGAATATGAACTTGTAACAAGAACAAAGGTTTTATTAGATATAATGGAGAAATTTGAAGTTAAACAATATACTGCAATTCAACCAAACACAGTAATAGGTATAAAAAATGGTTGTATTGAATATATTAAAAAAGAATCAATGCTTGATTTTATCAAATAAGGGCTTTGTCCGTAAAGTCGGTTTTGACTCAAAAGTTTTTGTCTTGACCTAAAAGTCTTGTGTTTGACTAAAAACTCTGACTTAATAGTGACTTTTGAGACAAAGCCTCAACTTCTATTAAAAAATTACTGTTGAATAGTTTGTTTATGTTTCTTACATTTATATAAATATAACCACTCTGCATTTTTATTCATCATTCTGCACGTTTATTCAACAAAAAAGGATATTTTACGTGCAAAGCTCCAATTAGCTACTCCCCATCTTTTATTCGGTTTTGACTTTAAAATAAGAAGTTTGACCCTAAAATAATATTTTGTACAATAGATTTTTAATGCAGTAAATTATTCTGTTTATTGGTGAAAAAATGCCTCAAAATACACAATTAGATAGAATTGAAAAAAAGATAGATAGAATGTCCTTGATTGGATGGTTATTTGGTGGCTTTGCTTTATTTGTTGGTGGTATGGTATTCATAAAAGATTATGAAGCATTTTCATTCATGTGGTTTTACAGTTTAATCATTGCATTAGTGGGTTGTCTGATATTGATAGTAGTCTTTTTTGCATGGATAAAAAAATCTAAAGCCCTAAAATGAAACAACTATCAGTACATATTTTTCACTCTAATGCTCTTAGTAACATTTCTCCTTTTTTAGTCAACCTATAGATCCTACATTTGCCCTTTTTTAACACTACATTTTGAGTTCCACTCCAATAAAAACAAAGCGAATAACTTATATAAATGTAGTGATATTATCACTACATGGTTTTTTTACGGAAAATGAAGAAAGGCGATAACATTTATGTCTATCGAGTGGAAACATATCGTGAAAAAGGAACTAATAAAGTCAAGCAGAATTCCGAGTACCTTGGAAAAGAAATTCTGAAAAATGGAGAAACGATCATATTGCCTCCAAAATATAAACGAGGTGGTGTGAGAAAGGTTCTTTCATTTGGTGGCCCTGTGGGATTATATCAGCTGGCTGTTGATTTTAATCTGGATTTGATTGTTAATGATGCTGTTAAAGGATGCACGGGAATTAAGGATGTTGGTAGGAAGATTGTTGTTCTTGCGATAAATAAAGTCCTTAGTAATGATGGTTTTGAAGGGATAGGTCGTTGGTTTTGTTCTACTTCTCTTTCTAAATATTCAGATTTGGTTTCTGGTGATTTTTCACCGAAGAAGGTTCGTGGTTTGTATGCTTTGTTGTCACTTGAAAATCCTGATATTATCGCAATGATTGAAGATGGTATTATTCGGCAGATTAAGAAAATGTTTCCTGGCGATTTGTCCGTTTTGATTTATGATCTCACTGATCTTTTATTTTATGGTTCTGTAAATGGTCTTGCAAAATATGGTCATGCTTATCGACGTAATGGGTATGAAAAACAGATTAATTTGGTACTTGCTGTGACAAGGGAATCTAAGCTTCCCGTTCATCATCGTGTTCTTCCGGGTAACATTGTTTCTGTTTCAACAATACGTCGTTTTGCTCATGAGCTTAAAGGATTTGATTTGAAGAATTCAATAGCTGTTATTGATAGAGGTTTTTACAGTAATCGGAATTTAGATGAGATTTCATCAGCTGAGTGTGATGTTATCGGTGCATTGCCATCTACGGTTAATATCCGTAAAGATGTTCTTGATAAATGTACAGGTATAGAGCATCCACGATATTATATGAATTACAATGATGAGATACTTTTTGTAATGGAAAAAAAGATTGATGATAAACGATTTGTCGTTATCCATTCACCTGTTAAATATGGTAAAGATCTGGAGAAATTCTATGCTTCTATCAATGAACGCGAAGGCTACCTTAAACAGTATATGAATGTTGATTTCCCTGATAAGGAAGATATGCTTGATGAAATTGACTGTGTCTGTAAACCCTATCAGAAATGTTTTGAAATTACTGAAAAGAAAACAAAGAAAGGATGGCGTTTTTCATATGGACTTTTAAATAAAGAAGTTCAGAAGAAAACACGGCGATTAGGGAAAACAGTACTATTTACAACAACATCTTTCTCCATGTATGATGTCATAAAAACTTATAGGGAAAAAGATGTCGTTGAAAAAACATTTTGCATCATGAAAAAAAGAGGTCTACTCCCAATTAATGCAACAACTGAAGAAACAACAAAAGTAAAGGGAATGTTTGCAGTTTTTGGATATCTACTGTTATCGCTATTAAGAACTAAGTTAGAGGATAAAAAAAAGAAGAGCGATAAGGCATTTTCTCTTGATAATAAACTTCTTCTTCTTGACGAAATTAAACAAGTTGTTTTTAATAATGACTCTACAACATTTACTGACCTATTAAATGAACAAAAAGAAATGTTGGAAAAGCTTAATGTAGTGATAAAATAGGGCAAATGTAGGTT
Source organism: Thermoplasmatota archaeon (assembly GCA_030605515.1). GTDB lineage: Archaea > Thermoplasmatota > E2 > DHVEG-1 > DHVEG-1 > JAUWIE01. The sequence continues at coordinate 6,723 of JAUWIE010000069.1, read as the reverse complement.
ATAAAGAAATAAAAGATTTGAAAAATAAGGAAATTTTTTTGAGTAGATATCTTAATATTTCTAGGAAGTTGGCATTTTAGCCTACATAAGCAGCGTTAATATTAGAAGTAAGATTGATGGTATAAAAAACACTATTAAATAATAATTAAATTGAAAAATCCCTCCTGTTAATATAGGTGGAATAATTAGTGAAATACAGCCAATAATTCCTGTAAATCTCGAATATATTTTTCCAGATTTAAGCCAGTACCAAGTGAGTATCAACAATATGCCTGATACAAGAAAGATAATGCTAACAACAAATGCATCTAATACAATAGAACCTCTAATATCCCTACCAAATCCAAAATAGGAGGCAAGAAAAAAACTAAAAATACCAAACAATAGTGATATAATTCCAAGTGCTAGATAAAAAAGACGTAATCCATTCATTTTTCCTGAAACACTTTTTTCCATCCGGATCTCCTCATTTTTACAACAATTATTTTTTTATAAATGTTTTTACCAACCCTTTTTGACCAACCAAAAATGACCAACGTTTAAATAACCAGTAGGCAAGGGGGCCTACTGGTGGTTCTAAAGTCTAACTTGAACCTGAATTCTTGTTTTCTCCTGATAAAATTTTTTGCTGATATTTTATTCGAAAATCTTCCAAAAAATTTATATATTATTAATAATACAATTATATAAAAAAATTAAATAAATACTGAGTTTTGTAATAAGACGGTGTAAAAATGAAAAGAAAAACAATATTTAATGGAACCATTATTTCGATAATTATAATTTTTCTTAGTGCAAGTATTATACCAAGTATTAGTGGTTACACAAATAAAATATGTAAAGATAATATCTCCAATGAAACAAACATATTCGAACAAAATGAGATAGAAGATTGGAGCAAAGAGGATCGCGACATTATAAAAGAATCTGTGATTCCATCGACTGATTCTTACATGCATTTACAGTATAAATTCTCATTTTCAGAGCCAAAGCTACAGGAGATATCTCTTCAAAAGCATAAATATACAAAAGTGACAATTAATGGGGCAATTAATGTCGGAAAGAAAGCAGGTGTTCCCACAATACCGGTATCCTTTGCTAGATTATTGATTCCTGCAGGGAGGACAATTTCTAATATTAATGTATTCGGTCAGCTGGTAGATATCAAAACCGGTAATAGAAATTTGAAGGAAAAACCTTTGGTTCCTTATCAAAACCAAGTGCCCATTAATAAACTGTTAGAAAATAATCCTGAAAACTTTGACTTAGCATTTGATGCATCTTTGTATTCCTCCAATCGGCAATATCCTTCAATATCATTTGAAGATATAGGTGTTGGTTATTGTCGAGGGTATGCTATTCTTTGTATAGCTCTTTATCCAGTTCAATACATACCTATTACAGGAAAGCTCTCCTATTATCCTAAAATGACTATTACCCTTGATCTTGAAGAAAGTGAGTTTAATAATCCTTTTTATCGAGGTATTCAAGAAGATGAGGAATGGGTTAAAACTCTTGTAGATAATCCTGAGATCACCGATAGCTATACGCATAGCGCTTTTGTACCTATCACGTATGATGGTGGGCTTTGCGATCCCAGTGATAACTATGATTACGTGATTATTACTACTACCGATGGTGGTTTGGATCATTGGGAAACAACACCCTCAATCCCATATAACTGGACAAGTCTTATGGATAAGCACGAAGTTGAGGATTATCTTAGTTGCACATTAGTGACAAAACAGGAGATTACAGCCTGCCCAGATTATATGAATCCGAACTCTGTATATAATGGTGCAGCTGCTCGTATCCGTGAGTTTTGCAGGGATGCATATCTAGATTGGGGCACCGAGTATATCTTTATTGGTGGAGATGATGAATGGATCACTTCACGGAAGATGAGTTATGAAGATGAAATATGGATCGACTCTGATATTTACTGGAATCACCTTGATGGTACATTCAATGATGATGAAGATATTCATTGGGGTGAGGAAGGAGATTCGGGGTTTGATTTGTACTCTGAGATGTATATTGGTCGTATTACCTGTGACGAACCACAAGATGTTAGCAATTGGATGAAAAAGAGTTTTTATTATACTGATTCGAACTATATAGACTATCTTGATAACGCTGCGTTTTATGGCGGTAATTCAGGTTGGCTATGCGAAGGTGATGACTTTATTGATTTCGGTGCTATAAAGGGGACCAACAATTGGATAGGTCCCAATCCTGGAGATCATGGAGAATATCCCTCATGGCTAGGTTTTTTATATGGTTTTGAAACCTGGAATGCCCAGAATCCTTATAATGCGTATAATCTCTCTGTGAAGTGGACTGCTGAACCGCCAAATCCTGGGTGGAACGGTGGCTCGGATTCTGTTGCTATCAATGGATTAAGAGATGATATAAATAATGATAACTGCACTTTAATTAGCGGAGTAGCGCATGCTAATAAAGAACACTCTTTAGATGTTAATTATAGTACTTGGGAAAACGAATATCATAACACGAAACCATTTTTCATTCATGATTTTGGATGTCATTGTGGTGATATGGATGCTGCGGATGATGGTGTTCTCCATTCAATGCTATTTCATAGTGATACCGAACTGGCTTTCGCCTGTGTATATAACACAATGAAGGGTTGGGGTTCATGGGCTGATACAAACTCAAGCAGTGCATTGCAGCAAAAACTCTTTTGGGATTACCTATTTGATACCACAAATAACTCCCATAGCACATTTAACTGGCAGCTTGGGAAAGCCATGGCGTTCTCTAAGGACGAAATGGCACCAACAATTAACTGGAGACATTCAAATGCTCCCGGCGCTTGGAGAGCAGTAATACAGGGATGTCTACTATTCGGTGATCCTGCACAACGTCTGAAACCTCTCAATGGGCCTGAGCACAACATTGGTATCGAAAAAATTCAAGTGTCCTCTCATGAACCTGCAGATACCGATATATGGGTGAACATAACCCTATACAACAATGGAAAACATAATGAGACAAATGTTGAAGTACGATTCTTCCGAAATGATATAGAAGAAAATACCACAGTGATTCCGCAACTTGAAAAAAATAAGGTTGTAAAGATTGGATGGCTATATCATACACCATCTTTAGGATGGGAGACCTATCGTATCAATGTAACTCTAATTCCTGGTGAAAATAACACAAATGATAACGAAATATCAAAAGAAGTGATTTACGGTCCAGATATCGCTGTATCCACAATTCAAGCTCCAAGCTACATAGGATTAGGGTATCCTCAAATTGTAAAGGGATACATTGAAAACCTTGGTGTAACAGATGAAACCATCACAATTCAATTCTATACAAACAGTATCCTCAATAATAGTACAATGATCTTTTTAACAAGCCGAGAAGGAACTTGGGTGTCATTCATCTGGGATGGTATGAACTTGGGGGTGGGAACATATCCTGTGATGATCCATGCATTTCCAGTACTTAATGAAACGCATTACCATAATCAGAATAAAAGCCAAAATGTCATAGTTCGTGTACCTCTTATATATTACGTAGATGACGTTTATGGTAATGACGGTCCAGATAATCCACCTGAGGATTTCAATAGCATACAGGAAGCAATTGATAATGCGCTTCCAGCTGATACAATATATGTTTATAATGGAACATATTATGAAACAGTTGAGCTTAATGAATCCTATTTCTTAATTGGGGAAGATCAAGTTACGACCATTATTGATGCTCAATGTAATGGAAATGTTATTCATATTATGGCTGATTATGTAACCATCTCAGGCTTCACTCTACAAAATACTTCAGGGCATATGGATTGTATCAGAATGGAATCAAGTAGAAACACTATCGTCGATAACACATTTAGACAATTATTTCATGATTACGGCCATGATGCCATTCATGGAGCCTGTTCGAATTATAACATTATTTCATGGAATACATTTGAACATTTTAACCGCGGTAGTGGAATTTCTCTGTCTAGATCCTCGTATAATGTTATTTCTGAAAATATCTTCTCTAATAATAAACGAGGAATATATTTATACTATTGCAATGATAATATGATCTATCATAATTCTTTTTTAAATAATTCATTAAGCCATGCATGGGATTACAGAGGTACTAATATCTGGGATCATCATGATAGCATGGGCAATTATTGGGATGATTATAATGAATGTTATCCAGATGCAACAAACAATGGTATAATTTGGGATACTCCATATGTGATACCTGGTGGAGGCTGTATTGATCGATTCCCATTAGTCCATCCATATCAATTGAATCCGCTTTGTGGCGATATGAATATGGATGATTTTATAGATATCAGTGATCTTTTATGGTTGGTTGATTATATATTTGTGAGTGGTCCTGCTCCGGTTCCTGATCTTTGTGTTGCTGATATAAGCGGTGATGGTGCTGTTGATATTTCTGATCTGGTCTGGCTTGTGGATTATATGTTTTTGAGCGGGCCTGCACCTGTTGAAGGATGTTGTGGAGGCATATAAAATTTTTTAAGAGGTGATAAAAATATGGAAAAAAATATAGTAACAAAAGGATGTACATTAGCGTTTTTACTATTGTTTATTGGATCTAGTATTATGCCAAATATGAATGGAAATATTTTGGCACTAAGTAATTTAGAAGAAAAACATGAAATGATTGAAAATATAAACAATTATGATCGTGTTTTTATGATTAATTCCGGACCGCTGCCCTTAGGCACCAGCTGTATATCTACCGAACAACAAACCACCCGTGAAAAAACCATAATTACTGTTTTTAAAAACAAAAATAATCTTAAGAACCTTCTCACCCAAGGTTTCGACATCGCCTCATACAAAAAAGACACCTATATTGATATCGTTGCAACAGAAGAAGAAATTATACAAATACAAAATATGGGATACACCATTTTACAGAATCCGAAAACAACCATCGATCTATTTGGAAAAACCAACAACCAACCAATAGATGCACCCGCATATCATACCTATGAAACCATGGAAAACGAACTACTTGAAATAGCAACTAACAATCCAGCTATAGCAAATTTATCCATCATCGGAACAACATGGGAAGGAAACTCAATATATGCGATGAAAATCTCTGATAATGTAACTATTGATGAAGATGAAACAGAGTTTTTATTCACCGGAAATCATCATGCCCGGGAAATCATGACTGTAGAAATTCCACTATACATCATCCAGTATCTTGTAAATAATTATAGTACTGATCCACAGGTAACCGAAGTTGTTAACAATAACGAACTATGGTTCATCCCTATGGTTAATCCCGATGGGCATATCTATGTTGAAACAGTTGATGATATGTGGCGAAAAAATCGCAGGGATAACGGTGATGGAACATTTGGTGTCGACCTCAACAGAAACTATGGTTATAAGTGGGGATTTGATGAATGGGGATCAAGCAGCAACACAAGCTATTATGATTATCGCGGTCCCTCACCGTTTTCAGAACCAGAAACAATAGCAATAAAAAACCTCGCGGTATCACATAATTTTTTACTTGCAATAGACTATCACAGCTGTGGTCAATATTTTCTATATCCCTACTCCTACTTCCCAAAGTATACAGAGGATCAAGATAAATATGACCAAATAGCAAGTATCATAGAACCACTACTCCCCGGATACGTCTCGGGCATTCCACACTACCTGCTTTACTGTGCAAATGGTGTAAGCATGGACTGGTACTATGGCGAACAATCCATAAAAAACAAAACATTTGGCGCAGCATTTGAGGTGAATACTCAAGAGGAAGGATGTTTTCATCCAGACCCAAATCTGATTAAACCTACATGTCAGAAACATTTAACAGTGTTTTTCGCTCTAATCGATAACAAAAATATCCTAACCATGGAACCATATATTTGTGGTGATATGAACATGGATGATTTTATAGATATCAGTGATCTTTTATGGTTGATTGATTATATGTTTGTTAGTGGTCCTGCTCCGGTTCCTGATCTTTGTGTTGCTGATATAAGCGGTGATGGTGCTGTTGATATTTCTGATCTGGTCTGGATTATTGATTATATGTTTAACAGTGGTCCTGCACCTATTGAAGACTGCTGTGATTAAATATACCCTCTCTCTGCTCTCTTTTTCTTTTTTTAGACATACTATTCCCCCCCCCCTACGAATGAAATTAGGTTTGTTTGTTATTTATTTTTCGTTATGATGTCTAACTGACTGCGATAATAGATTTTCCCACTTCTTTTTTCCAAGTTTTAAATCAATACCCGCAAGATTTGCAGGAGTATTACCAAATAAACTTTCATGTGGACATATGAAATTGTAATAAACCTAATGTCCACGTACAAACGCTGAATATTCATCTTTTAAACCGCTCTGGGTTTTATAACGTTCTCTTATTGTTTCCTGAAGTCTTTAAACTAAATAATAATTAGAGATATACAAATGGTAACATAACAACATTACAATTATTGATCTCAGTTTTATCAATTATATTTAGATTTAAGATATATGCATTTTCTGGTTTATATTGTAGAATAAAACTTCTGAATGACCTTGTAATCTTTGGTTTTATTTTTACTTCCAATGGAATAATATCTGTTTTATTTTCAATTATAAAGTCTACCTCAGTTTTAGCCGTAGTACGCCAATATTTAACATCATACTTTCTTTTTAACTCATTATGAACAAAATTTTCATATATTTTATA
>JAUWIE010000041.1 GCA_030605515.1 Thermoplasmatota archaeon | reverse complement strand
AAAAAAAAATATAAAAATCTTTAACAATTTTTATTTTTTGTTTTACATTTTTATGATAATCACCATCTCTATATTATATATTATCTCTAATATAAGGATTATTTCATGCTATTATTTTAAGATATATAATTGGAATGTTATTGTAGCAAATTTAGCATATTAATACAATTTTAATTTATATTTTTGTTTTTATACTTTCTGTTTGGGTTTATTTTGATAATAAAAACTAGAATTTATACTCTTCTGGTTTTATATCATATTTGTTATGAAATATTGTAATATGTTTTTTGAAAATTTGATCTTAATATTTCTATTTGTCCGCCTATTAGCTAGAATTCCAGATCTCATTAATTCATGTATTATCCGATATTTTGTCATATGACTAAGATCGATTTTTAAACCTAGTTTTATACCAAGTTGATCTGTTGTTCTAATTACACTTTCAATACTGCGACTTATCTGTTTTTTATGTTTTAAAAAAACAATAGTTACAAGGCTTGAATAGGTCGATGATTTCATATTATTGTCCTCCATGTTTTATATCATATTTGATATGATTTTTTAATATCAGATTTTCTAATTGAAACCGAAATAATCCTCCATTTTTTATATCATATATGATATGTTATATGGAATGATTTTTACTATTACCCTCAACAATTTATTCCTCCATTCCTAACTTTTTATATCACATTTGATATAATCAACCATAATGACATTTGTGTTTATAAATTAATATGTTATTTTTTATTTTTTCTTGGAAATTATTAATGATAAATTTTTATAGTAAAATTATTTCACTAAACAGAAACAAGGTTATGATGTAAATCAACATATTTGGAAGATATAATTATTGAGAAATACATTTTTAAATAAGAAAGTCATTTAGATTTTTAACTAGAGAAGGGATATTGGAGGGATTACTACTCTAACAGAAATAATTGAAAAATTAAAAGCAATTGAAGAGAGAATACCATCAACTGAGAAAATATTTGGCGGTATCTGGATTTTATGCTGGGTTTGTGCTATATGGATCTATCATATCCAATTTTTCCTTACTGGCTTATTTTGTTTAATTCTAGCTATCTTGCTTTTACGCGATACTGATGAAACAAGTGAAATTAAACACCCTATTTTTCCTGCTTCTTTTTCAATGGATAAAAATACTAGAACACTAACAGTTCAAAAGATATATGAGGATAATCTAAAATGGTCCGACAATGAGATATGTTCCGGTGATGCAATACTTCCAACTGGTGTACTTAAGGAAGGAGATGTTATTAAGAATTGCAATGGTAATATTTCTTTTAGGCATATTCCAACAAATACATTACTTGGCGCTTTTAATTTTGAATAGAACGTAATCAATAAATATTTATTTTCAATTTCAACTTATTATCAAAGAATTTTAAAAAAAATTTTTAAACTATTAACTTATTCAAAATAATGGTTAAAATTACAAGGGATCAAACATGAATGAAAAAGATAAAAATGAATTTCTAAACGATTTCAAGAAAGCCGATATTTCAAATAAACTTGATATGTGGTTTTTTGCATTGGATCAAGAAGTTATATGGGATGAAATTATTTCAGAGTTTTCAACTATTGCTCAGATGAAAATAGGTGCCCCATCAAAGACTACAGATAAATAAGAAAATAAACATATTTAATACTTGAGACAATCTATATTGGGTAATTTGGTTTAACCTTGTAAACATGGAAGGGAAATATTATGAATAGCGAAGATAAAAAAATGTTAATTAAAGAATTCAAGGAATCTGATGGTGCAAAAAAGCTTGATATGTGGGATTATGCAATTAGTCAGCAAGTTCTATGGAGTAATATAATTGATGAACTGCAAAAAATCGCAAGAGAACAAGGTGTTGATAAAAAATTAGATAAAATGGCTGAAGAAGATATCGAAAATGTTAAGGAGTAAGGTTTGATTAAACTCTGCTATTGTTGTTTTTGTTAGTTAATGTGATTGTCTATATAAGGTATAATTTTTGTCAAATCTTTGTTTTCAATTATTATATCAGCTGCTTTTCTAACACAATTGTCATCTGGGTTAAATGCGATTCTATGTCCTGTTGTTTCAAACATAGGTATGTCAAAGCAAGAGTTTCCAACAGCTGCGATTTTTCCAAGGGATATTTTGTTTTGTTTAGCTAGAGACCTTATTGCTTCGTCTTTGTACATGAGTTTAACACCGAGTACGCCTACACCTGTGATATATCCTTGTTTGTCTGTTTTAAGGCCATTTGCACAAATATAATCAATTCCAAGCTGTTTTGCTATTCTTTCAGCAAGAAGGTTGAGTCCTGCGCTGACTATCGCGGTTTTTATATCGTTTTTATTTAGATAAGTAATGCATTTCTCTGCTCCATTCATTAATGGGACATTTGATAATATTTTTATGAGTTTTTTTCTTGTTACTGGTTTTCCATCTATCTGCCATAGTTCAACATCTCGTCTAATAAACTCCATATCATCTATTTTTCCTTGTAAGTAATCAGATACAGATCGATCATTTGAACTTCCGAAATAGTCATGTATGTATTTCCATGAGCTTATGATATCTGCAAGAACTCCATCCATGTCAAATACTACAAGTTTTATTTTTTCTGGTTTTATCACTTCTTGCTGGTTTTGTTTTCTTGTGTTACGATAGCAATAGAATTTGCAGTTTTGGTCCATATTGAGCGGGAGTCATAAGGTGCCTGGGTATAATTGTTTTTATATGAAAAATTTATAACAGAAATAATTGAAGTTTATTATAAAATGGCATAAATTTATAAAGTATGAGATGTATTATTATTTTATAGGGGAAAACTTTATGAATAAAAATGTCTGTGGTAAACTCTTTACTTTTACAGTTATTATGTTATTTCTTGGTTTTTCAGTTTTACCAGCTATTAATTCACAAGGAAACAACGATGATGTTAAAAGAATATTTGATAAAATTAGAGAATTATCTAAACAAAATATACTAGATAATACGTCTGACTATGATCTTGTTATTATCTCCCCGAAGGATTTTGTAAAAACGTTGAAGCCTTTGGTTTGTCATAAAAAAAGTATGGGTGTTACAACAAAGCTTGTTACACTTCGTGAAGTATATGATAGTATGTTTTGGCATGGACGTGATTGCTCTGAGAAGGTTAAATACTTTATAAAAGAATCAATTGAACAATGGGGCATAAAGTATGTTCTTCTTGTTGGTGGTATGAAAAATCAGGGGTATTCATGGCATGTTCCAGTAAGGTATGTTCATATGGATGATGGATGGGAGGACCGCTATATTTCTGATCTTTACTATGCAGATATTTACGATGAAAATGGGAGTTTTTCAAGTTGGGATTCAGATGGTGATGGAATTTATGGTGAATGGAGCCCTGATGAACTTCCGGATGATGAAAACATCGATCTATTGCCTGATGTTGCTGTTGGAAGACTTCCAGCTAGAAACACATTTGAAGTTAAAACTATGGTAAATAAAATCATTAAGTATGAGACCTCAGCTTATGGAGCTGAATGGTTTAATGACATGGTAGTAATCGCAGGTGATACATATCCTGAGCATCAAAACAAGAATTGGACAGGCTATGAAGGAGAGTATTATGCAGATCTTGCTCTTGAAAACATGACAGGTTTTAAACCTCGTAAAGTCTATACATCTGATGGTTCCCTTACAGGACCATCTGATGTCATTAATGCTATCACACCTGGATGTGGGTTTTTGTATTTTGTAGGTCATGGTAACCCAAGGACATGGGGTAATCATCCACCTGATGATGAAGAATTCATTGATGGTCTCAGATTAAAGCATATGCCAAGGCTTAGAAACAAGGATATGCTCCCAGTTTGTGTTGTAAGTGGATGTCATAACAGCCAGTTTGATGTAACCCTTAAAAATATTATTCTAGGAATCAGAGAAGATGGTCTTCATTATTTTAGCACCGGTAGAGAAGGTATGGGAAAATTCTGGTTATCTGAATGGGTTCCTTATTGTTGGAGTTGGGGGATTACCAAAAAAATCGGTGGTGGATCAATTGCAACAATTGGATGCACAGCACTTGGTTATACTAAGGAGGATAAAGTTTCTTTTAATGGTGGATTAAACGAAATTGAAGTTGAGTTTTTCAAATATTACGGACAAGAAAACATTAGTATTATAGGTGATACCTGGGCTGCAGCAGTTAATTCATATCTTGATAGTTATCAAGTAGATTGGAATTCAACAGGTGGAAGTGATTCATTTATTGATACTAAAGTTGTTCAATCATGGATACTCTTTGGTGATCCTAGCCTTATGATCGGTGGATACCCAACAACAGATATAGACTAGAATAAATTATATAAAAAAAAGAGTTGTGCAGGAAAACATGTTTTTCCTGCGGATTTATATTTTATTGAGTTATGTTACTTAAGTTGCTACGGCTTCTACAGTTATTTTTTGTATCTTCTCACTAGTTAAACCAAATGAGTCAGTAACTGTTAATGTTACATTATAACTTGCAGCATCTGCATATTCATATGTAACAGGGCCCACTGTTGTATTAGTGCCTAGCTCATCACCAAAGTCCCATGCATATGTTAATATATCATCTGGATTTGGATCAGTTGATTCATCTGTAAATTCGACACTTAGACCAGTTGGTACATAGGTAAAATCTGCAGTTGGTGCAAGATTACCAACGATAACAGTTGCCGTATACGTATCCGTATCGGTTCCGTCAGATACTGTAAGTGTTACTGTATATGAACCATTCTCAACATATGTATGCTCTGGATTCTGTACTGTTGATGTTCCATCATCACCAAAGACCCATGCATATGTCAATGTATCACCTTCATCTGCATCAGTTGAAGCATCAGTAAAGGTAACTATTCCACCAGCAGTAGTTATATCATGATTAACTTCAGACGTAAAACTTGCAACAGGTGCATTGTTTTCAGGTTCTTCTTCCTCTTCTTTCTTGTCTGTACATCCGCTTAACATTCCTACTAGTAAGGCCATACATACAAGTAGGACAATTATTTTTTTCTTCAAATTTCTCTCCTCCATCATTTATTTCTATATTATCTTACTTTATCACTATGTTATTAATATACTTCTACATAGTTCTTACCTTGTAACATACTAAAATCACTATATATTTCTTTCGGATTTTTTAAAGAGATAGGTTTTATTTTAAGATTTATTTTTATTCCAGTTGTAATGTCTGATTTTTTTTGATTCTCCAAATCCGCAAAAAGCACATCTTCTTTTTTGTACATGAAATGCATGTTTCCCACATCGTCTACAGGCAATATGTGTTTTTTTTCCGCCGGATTTAGAAGGTGTTCCCTTACTCATTTTTTAACTACCTCTTTAGGGTGAAACATATATGATATTATCTCCTCTTAACACAATTGTATTATGTTTAGCAACAGTTTCGTTATTAATGATTTCATCAGTGTTTTTTAAAACGAGATTCATATGAGGAACGTCATATCCATCTAATGTTCCATGGTAACCTCGTCCGCCTCTAAGCTCAACCATTACTCGATTGTTAAGACTAGCGTGAAGTACCTTTAGTGGTTTTTCCATAATAGCTACCTAGGAGACACGAAATAAACATCTTATTTATAAGGATTTGGGCTAAAAAATAATCATCAATGAAATTAGAAAATGAATAACATTTATAATGAAAAAGTAATTGACTAACGCAAATATGTCCCCGAAGATAAAAAATAGACATCGTTTGAAAAGTAGAGATATTAAAAATATTATAAATGAGCTTAAAGTATCATTTACAGGAAATTTTATTGATGAAAAATCATCAATTGAATCAGGTGAAATTGAAGGTATAAAGATAATTTTTGTGGATAACGAAGTAAGATTTATGATCTATAACAACAGAACTATTTTTACATTGTATGGGCTTTATAAGTGTAAGCCAAATGAGAATTTTGTAGTAGTTGACATGGGTGCTGTTAAATTTGTGACAAATGGAGCTGATGTGATGGCACCTGGTGTTGTTGATGCTGATATAAATATCAGTGAAAATGATCAAGTCTGGATATGTGATGAGCAGCATCATAAACCTTTAGCCATTGGAATTGCTATTATGACTGGTGAACAGATGATATCTGAGTCAAAAGGGAAGGCTGTAAAGGTTGTTCATTATGTTGGTGATAAACTTTGGAATTTCACCGCCAAAAGTTTATAAAGACAAATATATTTAAGAATAATGGTTAAAATTAGGAGATGAGTATTATTATGGGAATAATCAATAAGATTTTTAAAGATAAAAAAACAGGTGATGTAGACGGATATATTGATCTTGAAAAGTACGTTGAATCCACCGGCGAGCCCACTGGCGCTACCATGAATGTTAGAGTCGGAGAAATACAAAGATACGAAGATCTCAAGGAGTTTACTGATTATGTATATGGTGGGAACGTATTAATTCTTGATTTCTCACAGATTTCTGAGGAAGAAGTTATATTAAAAAGAATAACAAATGATCTCAAGAAGTTAACCGATGAAATAGGTGGAGATATCGCAGGGATTGGTAATAATATGATGATTATTTCTCCATCAGGTGTTAAGATAGATCGACGTAAAATGAGAGGAAAATACGCTTAAAATATTATAATTCAACATTCTCTTTTTTATTTATTATTTTTTACTACTTATTTTATATCTTATAGCTGTTTGAGAAAGAGAAATTTAATAAGGGAAAGGGAAGGGGAACCTGGGATGTGGATGGTAAAGATGAAAGGAAAAATGTTAAAAGCTCCAGATTCCTCTCTTGAGTTATACTTTATCATTATCCATATATAAAGATTTCGTGTGATTATGTCAATTTGGAAAAATATCGAAAAATAAAATCAACCAAAAAAAAACCCATTTTAAGATAGAATATTGTAACCAACAGCAACATCTAAGACATAAAAGCAAACTATTGACAACACCATAACAAATCTCATATCATCTTTGTAATGTTAAACAAATATTTATATACATAAACCTCCATATAATAAGATATCGGGGAGGCAAAAAACCATGAAAAACAAAACTATAATAATATTTGGAGCTGCTGCAATAACATTACTTATGATCTCATCTGCAACTGCAGTTCCACAAATACAAAACAGACCGTTTCTAAACTCATTAAAAAATTCTAAACGAAATGACATAATAGAAAACAAATTAGATGAAATCATTAATAGCGAAGATTTCTCAGAAATACAAGGCTTTATTAAAAAATTATCAAATGAAAAAGTTATAGGAGATAGATTAAAATCGAAACAATCCTTGTTATTATCTTTATATGAAGAAGATAAGGAAAATCAATTGCAATCAAACAGTCCAACAACATCAGAAAAACTTAGAAGTATAAACATAAGAATGGGGCTTATTTTAACACTGCTAATGACAATTGCCTCAGAATATTCAATATACATAAAAGCTTACTCAGAATCACATGATCTTAATCTAAGAACAATATTTAAGTTATTAATAATTGCAATCATTATTAATACAATTACAAATCCTGCTACAAACATTATTTACATACTTTTACCTATTGACATAGACACGTTAGAACAAATGGTATACATAATTGAAACATACATGATATTTCTTTTATTCAATATTTTCTTGTTAAATACTAGTTTAGAAGAAGCTGATGAAATATCATTAAGAGCAAATATGTATAGTTATAACTTCTGTAAATCAATAAATGAGTTCTTAAACTCTATCCTAGGTATGATCTTTGGCAATGATTCAACATCTGCAAAATAAGTAAAAACAAGAAAAAATAATTGACATATCAATAAATTTTAATTAAAGGAAATATATTAATTATATAAATAATAATTTCATTTTGACATTATGACACGATAGTTTTAAATAGAATCGAAAACAAAAACTATATATGGTGAGGTTGAGAAAGGCTTTACAAAAAACTCATTAACGCTTATCTTTTCCCCCCTACTAATATCTTATGATTTCCTCCCCTCACCTTTGCCCCCTATGATCATTTTAAGACAAAAAATAATATAAACATATATTGATTTATTTGGTTAATATTAGGGGGTTAAATATACATTCAATTTGAATTGAGCTCTTTTTATCCCCATCACCCATACCATGATAATATTTGTCATTACTGGTATATAATACTTTTTTATAAAAAATGTCAATATGTCGAATGTTAAAATAACAAGTAGATGCCTAGTTTAACCTCTTCTTTTTATATCATTATAGCAAGTGTAACAAACATATTCACCAAACCATTTCGTACAATCTCTCATTTTTCCACAGCTTTTGCATTTTGCTTTCATTTATCTCATCATATTGCAAAAGGGTAAGGTCTTCCCCCTTTAGGATTACATCATTCGTTATTTTTTCTTCCCATGTGCACATCCTATTATATTCCCATCCTTGTCAAATTTGGTGTCACCTGCAGCAGTTATTCT
>JAUWIE010000106.1 GCA_030605515.1 Thermoplasmatota archaeon | reverse complement strand
GATGTATATACAGTTGCTGAAGACAGTAGCAATACTATCCTTTCAGTTTTAGAAAATGATGATATCTTTCCAGATACTGGAGAAACACTTTCCATTGTTTCAGTTGATACACCCAATAATGGAGGTATTATATCCATAATAAAAGGCACTCCTGATAATCTTTCATATACGCCAGCTCCTGATTTTTTCGGAATAGAATCATTCAGTTATACTGTTACAGATGGGCAAGGTGGATTTGATACTGCTCCGGTTGCTATTACGGTGACTGCGGTTAATGACCCACCAGTTGCTTACAATGATTCGTACACATTACAAGAAAATTCCATGCTCTTTATTCCTGAACCAGGGATTCTAGGTAATGATACTGATGTTGACTTAGATTCCCTTACCGCGGTTTTTGTCACTTCTCCGAGCAATGGAATGTTATTACTGAATAGCAATGGTTCCTTTTTTTATGAACCAGATACTCATTTTGAAGGTATTGACTCATTTACCTATCAAGCAAATGATGGCAGCACTCATTCTAATATTGCTACAGTAACAGTTACTGTGTAACCTTCAATGAATCAAGCACCCGTTGCATACAATGATTCTTATGCACTGTTAGAGGACACGATTATTACTGTTCTAGCACCTGGGATACTTGGTAACGATACTGATGCTGATGGAGACAGTCTTTCTGCAATTCTTGTGCAAGATATCCTCCATGGTGCACTCGTACTTTATTCAAATGGATCATTTTCATACACTCCAACTGAGAACTATTTTGGAAGTGATTGCTTCAGCTACAAGGTCACAGATGGAATGAATGAATCAAATACTGCTATCGTAAATATCACTGTTTTTACAGTCAATGATCCTCCAACGGCATATGATGATGTATATACAGTTGCTGAAGATAGTGATGGCACTATTTTTGCTGTTTTGGAAAATGATATTGATAATGAAAGCGATTCTTTAACCATTGCATCTGTAACTCAACCCATGCATGGATCAGTAGCAAACAATGGAAATGATATCACCTACACGTCTCATACAGACTATTGCGGTCCTGATAGCTTCACATACACTATTTCTGATGGAAATGGTGGAATTGATACAGCTATGGTCACTGTTATGGTAACCTGTGTAAATGATCCTCCAACTGCTTTTGATGATACATATAATATACTTGAGGATTCAACACTTGATGTTAAGGTACCTGGTATCCTTGGTAATGACTCTGATGTTGATAATGATATTTTAACTGCGGTTCTTATTTCTGACGTTAGCTTTGGTACATTAAACCTCAACAGTAATGGCTCTTTCACATACATTCCAAATGCTAATTTTAAAGGTGTTGACTATTATACATATTATGCAAACGACAGTAGTTCGAACTCCAATATCGCTATTGTCAATATTACAGTAGAATCTGTTAATGATGCACCGGCCCTTACTTCTATTGATGATCATATGATTGATGAAAACACTACTCTTACTGTGCTACTTTCTGCTTCTGACCCTGATGATGATGTGTTATCATTTTTGATCTTTGGTCTGCCATCCTTTGCTTCTTTTGTTGATAATAGTGATGGTACTGGCTCTATTGGGTTTATGCCTGGTTTTAATGATGCTGGGTTTTACCCAGTTATTGTTAATGTTAGTGATGGTAATCTGTTTGTTTCCGATGTTTTCAATCTCACAGTTAATAATGTTAATCGCCCTCCAAATCAACCAAGTAATCCCTCTCCATCTAATGGAGCTATAAACATCAATATTGATACTGATCTAAGTTGGACTAATAATGATCCAGATGAAGATAGCTTGACATATGATGTTTACTTTGGAGCAACAATTCCACCATTAAAAATAATCAAAAATCAATCAGATACAATATACGATCCTGGAACTATGAACCCAGGTACAACCTTCTACTGGCAGATAGCTGCTTGGGATAACCACGGTGCTAAGACAGAAGGACCGATTTGGAATTTCACTACAGAGTTTACATCAGAGATAATAATTAAAAAATGGGTTAGCGATGATAACAGTTCATGGAGTGATTCAATAACAGTTGATGTTAATGACCTTATTTATTGGAATATCACTGTTGAAAATAGTGGTGATATTCAACTTACAGATATAAAAATAACAGATGATAATCTGATAATTTATGGACCATTTAGTTTAGATGTGAACGAAGTTAGATCATTTTATTATACAACTGTAGCATTGACTGATTTCAATAACACCGCAACAGTAAATAGTAAAGATCCTTATGGGAACATTGTTAGTGATAGTGATTGGGCTGAAATACTAATTGCTGCTCAGGGTACTATTGATTTAGAACTTGAAAAAAAGGTTACGATAGAATATGATGATAATGTTGAATATGAAGGGCTTTCTCATGGTTATTGGAAGAAACATTTAGATGACTGGGTAAATTATGTTCCTAGTGATAAAACCGGAGACGTATTTAATTTACCACATCAACTCAGTTGTCTAAATAAATCATTACTAAAAGCGTTGAAGTTTGGTGGTGGATCTGGTGTTGTCCGGGCTGCTATGCTCTTAATGAAACAATCCGTTGCAGCAATACTCAACGCTGCTCACCCAGGTATTAATTATCCTCTGACCGAATCAGAAGTTATAAACACTGTTAATGAGGCTTTAAACACTCTAAATCGAAAAACTATGCTTTCGCTTAAAAATACATTAGATGACTATAACAACCTTGGGGGAGATTTAAATGACAACAGTGGAACTGGAATTTATAATATTACTTTTACAATATCTCTTTTAAACAATGGTACTAATGAGGCTTCAGGTGTTGAAGTCTCTGATGTTCTTTCAGCTAATTTAACATTTATTTCAGCGAATGCAAATATTGGTTTTTATAATCCTGAAATTGGTATTTGGAATATAGGAAGTTTACCTGCAGGTGTTACAGCTATTCTTGAAATCACAACTGAGACTAACATTACCGGGGCTGATTCAAATATAGCTGAAGTAATAGCTGCTAATGAAATAGATGTTGATTCTACACCGAATAATCATGATCCTTCTGAGGATGATCAAGATTCAGTCACATTCGCCTGGTAAGATTTGGATTATAAATAATTTGATTTACAATTCTAAACTAAATATATAGTGTAGATATCTTTAATCTCAAAGGTTATGAAAAAGAAAAAGAAAGGATAAATCAGAGAGAGTTTTTCTCTACTGATCATGTATTACTTTTTGAAAATCTGAGTGAGTGTTTTCAAGTTCCCAATATTGTTCTGATATTTTTCCATATATATCATTGATTATTACTTGATGTGCTTTTATTGATACACTTCCTTTAAGAACGAGTTTTTCATTTTCAAAGATTAACATATCAACTCTATAGCTATTTTCTGATAAAATGATTGGTACTTCTAGTTCTGCAGTTGAATTTGCAGCTATTTTACCTATTTCTACTGTGTTTTTGTAATCTGCGATGTTATTGCTTGTTTTTACTACATATACTATGATTTTTATGTCTCCTGATTCTTTATCCCAGATGTTTGTTATGTATGGAGTACAAGTAATGTTTACTGATGTATTTGTTTCACCTGTTTTAAGAAGATAGGTATCTTCGACAAATAAATGATCAACTGGGTATTGTGGTTCTGCTGCAATTGGCTTTATCATAATAGATATTACTACTGCAAGTAGTACTATTGCTATAGTGGTTAGTGTCGCAGCGAATATACCAGCTTTTTTGGTTTTTTTACTTATTTTCATAATTATCACAGATAGATGTTTTAATCTGGAATGTATATAAATAATCGGAAAACGTTTGGTTTTTTCCGAACGAAAACAAACAGTTTTTAAATAATAGAGGATTAAGTAATTATAAAGAAATGGTAAAAGTAACACTTGATATGGATACTTTCAAAGCACTAGCTTCCGATACTAGGTTAGATATTCTTAGAGCTCTTGATGGCAAAAGGATGAGTCTGAAGGATATAAGTAAGGTTACTAAACTAAACAAGGCAACTCTTCATGAGCATCTTATTAAATTAAATGGAGCGGGTCTTGTTAAAAAGAAAGAACGAGATGGTCATAAATGGGTGTACTATAAACTAACTTGGAAAGGAGAAGGTTTGTTACATCCAGAGAATACTAGAATTGTTGTACTTTTCAGTATTACATTCTTCTCATTGTTTATTGCAATTGTTCAAGCAGTTAATTTTGTAAAGGGTAAAATTGTTGGTATTGCTAATACTTTTGTTGGTTCTGATACAACTCAGATATATGCTCATATAGATGATGCAACTATACCAGTAACCTTAGGTTCACATGGTGAAAAGTTTAATTATGCACCCAACACTATTTGTGGTTATGACTGTGTTTCAAACATACCTGCTTATAATCAAACAAATGAAATGCTATCTCAAGTATTAAATGGTAATGCATCGATAAGGGGGGCTATTGGAAATACTTTTTCCGACTCAGATATACAATGGGTTAATGCTCCAGATAGCATATTAAAATCATTAAGTAATAAAAGAGGTTTGACTGGTTCTTTGGAAAATGAAATAGTTAGTGGATCAGGTGATATGACCGATGGAGCAGCCGAAGCATTATCAAGTACACCTCAAGCTATGGTAGCTATTGTTCAGGATCCTATTTTGTTATATATTGCTATTGGTTGCGTAATAGTTTTTACAGTACTTCTTTCTATAAGCATCTGGAGACTTTGGAAAAACAGAACACCAAAACTCTAATATAAACTAAGGAATATAATAAAAATTTCTAATTATCTTTTTTATTAATTCATGTTTTTCTAAGTGTTCTCAAATTCCTCGGAGTCCTCAACAAAATCAAATATTGTCTTCTGCATCCTCACCACAATTAACAGTAACAAAAATGAGGTTATATTATTTTCGTTTTTTAATTATTGGTTTTTCAAATCTGATTTAAGATAATGCTTAAGTAGATGACCGCTAATATATCTACAAATATGATGAATATTATATCAGAAGTTCAAAGAATATTACATCCCTATATTGATTTAATTAAATTAGTGATTATAATAATTATTTCATTCATTATTTTAAGAATTATTTTGAAGTTGATAAAAAGGGTTTTACTAAAGAAAGTAAAATCAAAAAAACAGATTTCAAATGTGACTGTGTTTCTTGATTTGCTAAAATATTTATTTGCCATTTTTTTCATTATCATTGTTGTTTTTTCATATTATAATAGCTGGGGTGAACTTGGTTTTATTGCAGGTTTGTTAACTGTTGCTCTTGGTTGGGCTTTGCAAAAACCGATAAGTGGAGTAGTCGCCTGGTTGATTCTTATTACTCGTAGACCTTTTCATATTGGTGATAGGGTCATTATCTCAGGTATTAAAGGTGATATTACAGACATATCTCTTACTCATATCTTCTTAAATGAGGTTGGAGGAACAATAGATGGTGAGGAACGCTCTGGTAGAACTGTGATGATACCAACATCTGTAGTCTTTGAAAAAGAGATAATAAACTATACTGAACAGGATGAATATATCTTAGATGAAGTTTTTGCAGCGTTTACTTATGAGAGTAATCTTGAGCGAGCTGAAGAGATTATGTTATCTGCAGTTGATAAAATAATGACATCATTTTGGGATAAATTTCCGAAAAAAATTTCAAAAAAACCGCATACTCGTCTTTCATTTAAGGATTCAGGTATCAATGTTACTGTTAGGTATAATACAGTAGCGACGATGAGAAATGAAATTTCAACCAATATTCAGAGGGAGATTCATAGATTAGTTATAAAATCAAAGGATGTGGAATTTGCTTATCCTCATGCTGAGGTTTTACTTAGGCAGAAATAATTGTTTTCTTTTTTCATTATTTACTTTTTCGTTTAGTGTTTAATTATTTTAGGCTTTTTTTTGTGATATTTGACAAAAATAATGTTAAAAATTATGCATTAATGATAAAAAATTGATCATTAATGTTCATTAAGTAGAAATATTTATATGTTGTTGATCTAATAGTATTATGGTTTGAGTATGATGAAGAAAAAAGTTGGTGTAATTATATTGATGCTAATGCTGATAATTATAATTCCAATTGTAGAATCAGAAAGTAATGATTCAAGTCAGATAAAAAATATGGCAGATGAAAATTATCCTCTTTACCCTGTTCCAATTTTGTTTATTGGTATCATTAAAGATCCAAGTATTATTGGATTTCTTGATGCAGAAGATGTTTCATTTCAAGCACTCATGGTTTTTCAACTTGGTGGTAGTGGTAGATATGTCTATGCAGAAAGATTAATGCATATTGGTGGTTTTGGTGGAATTGTAACACCAAGATTTCTTGTAGGTCATATATACAAGAATTATCCAGGTTGGTAATCGTTAATTATTTTCATTTATAATTTGTAGAATTCTATGTGAATTTAAAAAGAATTAAATGTTAATTTTTGTACAATATAGACAATAAATTAAACTCCCGATTATGAATTCAGAGGTTTCTACAGAGATGAAATGAATATTAGTGGATTTATTGGAATAATTTCACCAAGAATAATTATTGGACATTATTGCTTATATCCCGGTGGATGGTAGCAAACAATAATTAATTTATTACTCAATTAATGTTTACTGAAATATCAATGAATAAGTAATGCTTTTACACCTTTTGCTTGCCGAATTTTAGGCAGGAGTATTCCTGGTATTGGTTTTTCGGTTACAATAAAAAGTCTAGGTTCTTCAGTTAAATGAGAATCTTCACCAATTGCTTGTCTGATACTAATCTTATTATTTGCAAGTATTGTTGCTACTTCAGCTAATAATCCAGGCTCTGTTGGATCTTCTGGCACTATTTCAATCACACCCCAGTTCATTTCAGTAGCTACATTTTTTAAATTACATGAAGGGGTTAATCTAGAGTAAACTCTTATTAAATCTTTTTTCTCTTTAATTGTCTTTATAGTATCACTTATTATCCTTCGATCTATATCAAATGCTCGTGAAATCTTAGAATCAGAAAGCTCTATTTCAGCACAATAAATCCTATTATCCTTTAATCTTAATCCATATTCAAGCATTTTTTGTGCAATTAACTTCCTCTTAGGATATTTATTGAAGTATTTAGCAATTATTTTCCACATGTAAATAATATATAACAGTTTTCTGTTATTTAAATTTTGTACATTAATTCATATAAATTTTGTATTAAAGTATAAATTTGTACTATAATGTACATTTCTTAACAAAATTTATATACTTAGACCAACATAATACTATATGGTACAATGAAAAAAACAAAAATACTGTTAGATGAAAACGATATACCAAAAAAATGGTATAATATCCAAGCAGATTTAAAAACACCATTAGATCCACCATTAAATCCAAAAACAAAAAAACCAATTGGGCCAGATGATTTAAAAGCAATCTTTCCCATAGGTTTAATAAAACAAGAAGTTAGCAGGGAACGATACATATCAATACCTGATGAAATCAGAGAGATTTATCGAATATGGAGACCAACTCCACTATATAGAGCTAGACGACTTGAAAAAGCATTAAAAACTCCTGCAAAAATTTATTATAAATGGGAAGGAGTAAGCCCACCGGGAAGTCACAAACCAAATTCTGCAGTTGCTCAAGCTTACTACAATATGAAAGAAGGTATCAATAGAGTTGTAACAGAAACTGGAGCCGGTCAATGGGGTTCAGCACTTGCTTTTAGCGCACGAATTTTCAATCTAAAATGCCGAGTTTATATGGTAAAATGTAGTTACGAACAAAAACCATATAGAAAAATTCTTATGAACCTCTGGGGCGCTGAAGTATTTTCAAGCCCAACAAAACTAACAAACGTGGGACGAGAGGTATTAAAAAAAGATCCAAATACCTCTGGAAGCCTTGGAATATCAATCAGTGAAGCTGTTGAAGATGCAGCAACTCACCAAGATACTAATTATGCGCTAGGATCCGTTTTAAATCATGTAGTATTACATCAATCAATTATTGGTTTAGAGCTAAAAAAACAATTTGAGCTTATTGATAAATACCCAGATATTATCTGCGGATGTGTCGGTGGCGGAAGCAATTTTTCGGGTACTTGTTTTCCATTTATTCGGGATAAAATTATTGGAAAAAAACCAGATTTAAAGGTGGTTTCAGTTGAGCCTTTGGCTTGTCCAACATTAACAAAAGGAGAGTACCGATATGATTTTGGAGATAGTGTCGGCCTTACACCTCTTCTAAAAATGCATACATTAGGACATACTTTTGTTCCAGCTGCTATTCATGCTGGTGGACTAAGATATCATGGTGACTCACCACTTCTGTGTAAACTTACTAAAGAGGGTTATATGGAAGCAGTTGCATATTATCAAAATGAAATATTTGAAGCAGCACTGTTATTTGCACAAACTGAAGGATTTGTTGTTGCACCAGAAGCCGCACATGCTGTAAAGGCAGTAATTGATTTTGCTAGAATGTGTAAGAGAAATAATGAGAAAAAAATTATTGTTTTTGGAAATAGTGGACATGGTCATTTTGATTTAGGAGCATATGATGCTTATCATAATAACAAGATTTTTGATTATCAATATCCACAAGATTCAATTAAAAAAGCATTAGCTGCACTCCCAAAAATATAAAGGAAATATGATGCATTATTTTGATAAGAATAAATTATATCAGCTTTCAGTCATAAAAATTCATAGAGTTTATAAATAATAATTTGATTTTCCTATTTGGATTTAGGGATGTTAATCAAAGATAATAATCTGATAAATAAATGTTCCATTGATTAAATTTAAAATAAACATTGTTAAGAGAGAAAATTGTAAATATATCGGTTTGATAAAATGACAAGTTTAAAGAATTCCGAGTTCGCAGAATATTTACTTATGTTATTATTCATAAAAATTAGTAGAAGAGCTGGGGAAACTTATGCAATGAAAAAATTGAAAGGTGTATTTAAAGAGCTTGAACCTAAGTATGATTTTTTAAAATATGTTGAGCTTAAAGATAATGTATATACTGAGCATTTTGAATTTATCAATGTAAATTCTGAACTTAATTCTGTTGAAGAATCTGAATTTTATAAAGCTGTAAAAGACATTATTGAAAGGACAATTAAAAATATTGGTAAATTTGCTGATTATTATTTTCTAAAGGAAGTACGTGATTCTGCTGAGGATATTATTAATATGGATATGCAAAATGAAGGTATTAATCTAAGTTATATGCAGTTTCAATATTTACTAGATAGAAAACAAGAGAAATTATATGAAGATCCTATTTTATCACATAAGAAAACTTCAACTATTTTATCACATAAGAAAACTTCAACAATACATGAATATCAAGCATTGACTCAAAAAACATTGGTAACACTTATTGAAATTCTAAGTAATAAAAAATCACTTGAAATAGCAATTGCTACTTTACATAATATATTAAGAGAATTAGGGGAAACACATGAAGTTTTAAGATTTATAGAAGTAAATGAATCCAAATATAAGGAGGGTATTGAGGCAATAAAAATTACAGATGAGATAAATTCTGTTGAACCATATCAATTAGGAAAAGCAATTCGTGAGGTTGTAAGAAGAACACATGAGGAAAGCGGAGGGAAAATCGATATTTTTATTGAGGATTTTAAAAATAGAATGGGTGAGGAATACTTGCTTGATTTTGATAATATAGGAGTTAACCTTCATTTCATACAATTAAAATATAATTTATAATGAAAAATAAAAAATATTTATATGTTGTTTATTCAATTAACAATCGATGACTGGATTTAGTTTTATTTTTATTGTATATAAAGTATAGACTCCGCTATGTAAGTATAGTTTTCCTGTGATTGACCGGTCAATTTATAAATAGAGATTTTCATCTGTATTCATGCCTGAAAAAGGTTGGTACTCGTTGACTGTTAGGTTAAGTACAT
>JAUWIE010000049.1 GCA_030605515.1 Thermoplasmatota archaeon | reverse complement strand
TATAGAGTCAAGTCGAGCTGTTGCCAGCTCTCCCTGCTCTCATAGACCATACGTACGATTTTCTCGTATACGGCCTTCTCCATAATTGCCCCATTACAGGGAGTGAGGTTTAATCAGAGTTATTAGGGAAGCAAGCTTATACTCTGATTTCAAGACATAATTTGGGATTCTTACTTTCGCATATTCCGATTTCTTCTTTTCTATAAACGTTCGTACTCTTGTTCTTATCCATTGGTCAAGTCTGCAAAACATCGTTTTGACGTTTCCAATTTTGAAATAGTTTCCCCAACCTCGAATTACACTGTTGAGTCTACCTATCATTTCATCCAGTTTTACGGGCTGTTTTCGCCAAGTCACTCTTCTTATTGCCTGCTTGAATTTATCTATCGTTTTCTTTCTAGGAGTCACGAATACTTTCCCACATGCTCTTTTGAGTTTAAAACCAAGAAACTCAAAACTTTCCCTGTTCACATTCACTATTTTCGTCTTTGTCTTATTCAGTCGTAGTTTTAACCCTGTTAGAATCTCTTTTACCGGTTTCATCGTTCTTTCTGCTTCTTCTTTTGTTTTACAGAGAATTACAAAATCATCTGCATACCTTACCAGTTGTATACTGTCAATGTTAGCTACCTGTTTATCCATCTCATGCAAATAGATATTTGCCAGTAACGGAGAAATTACACCACCTTGTGGTGTTCCCACAGGTGTTTCTTCCTGTTTTCCCTTGTTCATTACTCCTGCTTTCAGCCACGATTCTACCAGTCTTAATACTTTCCCATCACTGATTTCCTCTGCTACAAAACACATCAATAATTTATGGTCTACCGAATCGAAAAACTTTTCCACATCTGCATCGATAACCCATATGTATCCCTGGTCAATATAGTTCTTTATCTGCTTTACTGCCTGCTGCGCACTTTTATTGGGTCGATAACCATAGCTGCAATCAAGAAATTTCATCTCGAATATCTGTTCAATAACATTCTTTGTCGCCTGTTGTAAAATCCTGTCCTTCACTGTTGGTATGCCCAATGGTCTGAACTTATTATCCCCTTTGGGAATAAGTCTTCTAAGCGTGGGCATTGGTTCATACATTCCATTTTTCACTGCCCTTTGAATCTCTTTGAGATACATTTCACTTTGTTTCTGAAAATCCGCTATGCTCTGTTTATCTATCCCTGCACAACCTCTATTAGATTTCACCTTTTTCCAAGCATCATTCAAGTTCCTCATCTCATATACCTTGTCTATCACCTGGAAGAATTTCCGATTTGGAAAATGTTCCCGAAATTTTCTGAGATACTCAAACATGTTATGTCTTCCTCACTGACTAAAACCAACAAATACTACAACACCACGACTTTGGTTTGCGTTTCCAAGCAACACAAATTGTGTTACTAATCTACGATTCGTCAGTATTTCGTTCTTATGAACCAGACCCCTTCACATCAGCCAAGTTTTATCCTCCAGTCTATTGCCAGCATATCATTGGCTTGGCTTCATTGCTACTATGAGTCAGCTGACCCCTCATACAACATCCGTACTTGGCTTTCCCCAAATGAGTTATACCTTTCCTTACCTATCTCCCAATAGGATTGTATGAGGTCTCCCTTGGTAAGACCATCTACTTTCATCACATGCCAACCCTGATACACCATACATCCAGCATACCTCATTCTCCTATTTTATCGGTATGCTGCATCGGATTTCCCTAAGACCAAAGTAGGTCATCAATCGTATGATGCTACATCTAGGTTCACCATCTATGATTTTGGCCTGTGATTTCGTCTGCAGCTTCCTTCACCCACAACCTCACAGTTATGGACTTGCCATCCCTTAGGGATGCCAGACCTTTTGAGTCTCTTCGACTACCCTTCTGAATAGGAAATTGAAGGGGGCGGACTTTCACCACCTAGCAGATGCTCATGCAAGGCACACTTGGTCTCCAGTGGTCTATCCAGTTCTTTAGGCTTTTGCATTGTTTCTTTGTCATCAGTGCTTGTTCAGGGAATACTTGTCTTAACTGATTATGTTTTTTTGTTTCTGTGATGATCATGTATCCATCCTCAAGGTTGATATCGGATACTTTCTGTATCACAAGTTCACTTGGCCTCCATCCAATGATAAATCCATGCATGAGGATGTATTGAAAAAGTGCGTTTGTATATTTGTTTTTGCTGTATTTATGGTGAATGATGGCGTGTGCTGTTTTTGGCAGTGGTATGATTTTTACTTTTGCCGGTGGTCTACTTGGTGGTATGTATCCCCAAGATTCTGTTGTTTCTCCGTAGGCTTTTGCAAACATGTTGATGGTGTCCCATTCATTTCGTAGGGCACATTTTCCTGCATCTTCAGTATACTCTCTGTGTTCGAGATATGCTATGATCTGGTTTTGGTTTAGTTGTTTCCAGTTTACTGGAAATACTGGATGTTTACTCATTCTTTTGGCCATAGCTACTCGTTTTTTGGCAGTGCTTTCACTTTTTCGTTTTTTGTGTGTCCACCAGTATTTAATTGCGTTGAATAGTTCTTGTTGAGTACTGTATTCATCTGGTTTTAAAATATATGGGTTTTTGAATTGTTCAACATTTAATTTTTGCTTTACATAACCTTGTTCACCCATGTCCTCCCCGTCCAACTGGGGATTTGTTTGTTCGACATGGTGTTGGCTTATGTTTTCTAAAAATGTTTTCCATTCTTGATTTTTACCTCCTCCTAATTCAGCAGGTGAATTAGTTAAAAATGAATATAGTTTGGTATTAAAAAAGTTGATTGTGCTTTGGTTAAGGCATTCCTTGGAAAAAGGTTTATAACTAATTTCTTCTTTATTCTCGCTCGGTGCTGTGATAATCATTCTATCATGGCTCCAGGCTGCTATAGTGTTTCCGCACTCTAGTGGCCACTATTTTAGACCCATTTATTTAATTATATTATTAATCCAATATTAACAAAAATTGTAAAGGTTTTATCCTTTATATACTTCTGTTAGGGGTCATTGAAAGTATTAATTTCAATTTGCTTTGGTATGAGTTGTTACAAAAAATATATATTACATGTTATAATATATTGTTGAATTATTATGAAAATTAGTGAGATCCCTTGGTTTGATAGACCCTGGACAAGACTTAAGAAAAAAGGTGTTTCTAATCTATCTAATGCTGAGCTTTTAGCAGCTGTTCTCGGTAGGGGAAATAAAAAAGAGAATGCCATTGATTTATCTCATAGGGTCCTTTCAAAACATCATTTTAACAAGTTAACTGATCTATCACTTACTGAGCTTGAAAAAGAATTTAAAAATGATATTCAAGCAATGAGGATCCAAGCCATGTTTGAAATCTTCCGAAGGACAAACAGATTAAACAAAGGAGGCTATAAACAAAAAATCAAGACTGCAGAAGATGTCTTTAATCATTATGTTGACAAATTGCAGGATGAGAATAAAGAGCATTTCTATGCATTGCTTCTTAATACAAAAAATCAGATTATTTCTGAAGAATTGATATCTGTTGGAACATTGAATTCATCATTGATTCATCCTCGCGAAGTTTTTAATCCCGCAATAAAGGCTAGTGCTAATTCAATTATTCTTGTTCATAATCATCCAAGCGGGGATTGTACTCCCAGTAGTGAAGATAAGGAGGTTACAAAGATTATCACGAATGCAGGGGACATCTTAGGGATAAAAGTATTGGATCATATAATAATTGGAAAGGAAAATTATTTCAGCTTGAAAAATAAATAATTATTATTTTAACTCTTGCAAAATCTTTTTGATTATAACAAAGGTATTATACCTTTTGTATTATGTCCATCTGGGGAAGCTATGGTTGATATTGATACATTGATCAAAGAAAATAGGACAAATCACTATAAATTATTGACTATTGTTGGCAATAATAAAGCAAAAATTAACTCTCTTATCATTTATCTTAAGGAAAAAAATTGGTCCGCATATGATGTTGAAACGATTGCGTTAGAATTAGTTGAGAATATACCTGAAGATAAGGTAAAGTTAAGAATTGGTACTGAGTTGAAAAAGTGGATAAAAAATATAGAAGATAAAGTCGTATTATATAATGCCAATATTTTGTTTTCTCCCGATATGGATAAGATCGGCCCCTTTAGTGCTTTTAAGTATAATATGCGAGGGAATAAAGAAGGTATTCTGTTTATGGATGGTAAAATTAGAGGAGATATTGTTGTCTATTCAACTCCCGATAGGCCTGATTATCATGAGCGTGAGCTTTCTGATGTTTTGTCTATTGAGTTGGAAAATGTTGATTTACCTGAGGTGAAGTAAATGGTTAAAGTAAAAGATTTAATTGATTTTGTAGAAATTAAAGATGTTATTGATATTGATAGTGACATTGACTCAACTGATGGTAAAAAAAATATTGTAAAAGATTACATAATTTCTGACAATTTAAAGGAGCATATTCTTGATGTTGCAGAAAATATTTCAAAACCAAAGCATAAATCTGTTCAGATTATAGGTGGTTATGGCTCGGGTAAATCTCATTTACTTGCATGGATGGTTTCTATTTTAGAGAATAAAGAGTTAATTGACAATATAACTAATAATGCTGTTAAAAATCGTTTTAAAGAAGTTCTTGATAGAGATTTTGCTGTTGTTCAGTTTGAGCTTCAGCCAGGTGTTTCTGCACTAAGTGACTTCTTTTTTGATAGAATTGAGCAGCAGTTGAAAGATAAGCATGGTATTGATGTTCCTAAGAGAGATCCTTCTAAAGTAGAGGATTTCAAGAAAGATATTAAAGATATTACTAATGCTATTAAAAAGAAAGATCCAAAGATGGGTCTGGTAGTTGTTATTGATGAAATTTCTGATTTTTTAAAGCAGAAAACTATGCAACAAATTCATCGTGATATGCAGTTTTTAAGAATTCTTGGTCAGGTTTCACAATCTTTGGATTTCTTGTTTATTGGCGCTATGCAGGAAAATGTTTTTTCAAATCCTAAATATATTGGAGAAGCAGTAAGTTTTGGACGTGTTGCTGAGCGTTTTGATATTGTTACGATTTCCCGTGAAGATATTAAAAAGGTTATTTCTGAGCGTGTTTTAAAGAAGGATAATGAAAAAAGAGAGCAAATAGACAAGTTGCTATCTGATTATAAGAAGATGTTTTCTCCTATTAACTCTGACCCTGATAAATATATTAGTTTGTATCCCATTCATCCTTCAGTTATTGATGTTTTTAGTGAGCTCCCTTATTTTGAGAAACGTGGTGTTATTCAGTTTGCTATGGTTTGGGTAAGTAAGATCTTAGATTGTGATTTTCCAAAGTTTGTTACTTATGATAGTGTTTTTGATGAGATTAATTCAAAGCATACTGTTAGAAACCTTGATGAAGTTCGGCCAGTGATTGATATTGTTGAAACTCTTGATTCAAAAATTGAGCTTGTTGACAAGGATAAACGTGAAGATGCTCGTCGTTTGATTAAAGCTCTTGCTGTTTTGAGGCTTCACGGAAAAAGTGTTGATAATGGGGCGACTCCCGAAGAACTTGCAAATAAATTATTAATTACTTCTAAGACAATTAAAAACACTGATAGAATTATTGTAATTCTTGATAAGCTTCGTGAGGTTACAAGTGGTCAGTTTATTGCTAAAACTGAGAATAATTATTATTATTTGAATCCTGAACAAAGTATTGATTATGATGAGGTTGTAAAAAGAAAAATGAAGACTCTTCCTGAAGGAATGGAAAATGAAGAGTTGCTAAAGATTTTGAAATATACTGATTTAATTGAATCTGATTTAGCTGAGTCATATGTTCGTTCTTTTATGGATAGTTGTCCTTGGTCTGATAAGAAATCTTTTAGACTTGGTAATTTTATTTTTGATGATGGATCTGAGCAGGTTAAATCTGATGAGCTTGATTTTAACTTAGTTGTAAAGTCTCCTTATGTTAGTGGTTCTAAACTTGATAGTTCAAAAGATACTGCTATTCTTTCTATTAAATACGCTGAGGATCTGGATGATGCTTTGAAATATCTTGCTGCGACTAAATTGTTGATTAATGAAAATTATGCAAAGTCTGTAATGATTAAAAGGCAGAATGAGGGTAGAGATATTGCTAGAAATTTAATTTTGCAGAAGATGATTGATTCGGAAGTTGAAATTGATGGTTCTAAGAAAAAAGTTAAATCAATTATTAGTAAGGAACCTGATAGTATTGATGAGTTTTTTCATCATTTGAAAGAAAATTTGTTTAATGAATATTTTAGTTCTACGTATCCTAAATATCCTAAGTTTTTGAATCAGATCTCATATGAAAATATTAAAGGAGAAGTTGAAAGTACAATAAATGAGCTTCTTAGTAAAGGGGAGAAGAATTTGTTTTCTAATGCGAAAAATATATTGTCTTCTCTTGATTTAATGGATATTGATGGAAATATTGATACATCTAATTCTTTGTATGTGAAAGTTATTGTTGAAGAACTTGAAAAAAATAAGGGTAAAAATGTTAAAATCGAGGATATTGTTGGAAAACTTCAGAAAACTCCTTTTGGTCTTAATACTGAAGTTATTTATCTTGTTCTTGTTGCTTTAACATATAATGGTGAGATAAATCTTAGGAAGCGTGGCGGAGGAACTATTACTTCATCTGATCTGAAGGATGTTTTCAATGTTGGTATTAGTGCATTTAGAGATATTCCATATGCAACTCTTGAAACTGAGTTTCCAATTGATGCAGTAATTAAGCTTTTTAGAGCTTTGAGTTTAAATCAGGGTTATGTTAGAAATATAAAAGATAGAACCAAAGCTGTACAGGAATTTCGCTCAAAAGCTCTTGAATTAAAAGAACATTTAGAAATTATTAATAGAAGTTTTCAGGAACTATCTTCTAAACCAGACCCAGTTGTTGATAAAGCAGAGCTTTCTAACAAAATCGATGAATTAGATACATTTCCAGTAAATGATTTCCTAGAAGTTAAAACTGTTAATGATTTTCGAAAAGTTGAATATGACGATAATCAAATTGAGAGCATATCCAAGAATCTCGATTTAATTATTAATTTAAAAGGATTTATTGATGATTATAATGATTTTATTAGTCGAGATTTTTTATATATGAAGAATTCTATGGTTTGGATGGATTCTTATCCTTTAGTTTTTACTGGTTCTGATAAAGCTCAGTTAAATGAAATTCGTGTTGAATGTAAACCCCTTGTTGTTGAGACTGATAATATTTTAAATAGTGAGCAACGTAGGATTTTAAAAGGTAAACTGCAACAATACAAGAAGAAATATATTGATTTGTATTTTATGAAACATAAAACAACAATTGGGGAAAGTATTCACTGGGAACGTCTTGAAAATGTTAGCAGAAGCAATGAGTTGAAAAAACTTCGTGATATGAAAGCGATCCGGTGTATTAATCCTCTTAATTTAAACAAACTTGAAGAAAAACTGTTGTCTCTTTCAAAGGCAAGATGTACAAATCTGACCGACGATCTACTTAAAGAAAATTATTTTTGTACTTGGTGTCATTTCCCTGAAACTCTAAAGGATATCTCTGATATTAATGAAGAAATTTCAAATATTCAGGAATCACTTGGAGTTATCTTAAAAGAATGGAATGATACAATTCTTAGTGAAATTGAAACATATAGTGATAATGTTAAACTTCTTTCAATTCCTGAAAAGAAAGTAGTTGAAGAAATTAGATCTGAAAAATGTTTACCCAGTGAAATAGAACAAGAAACAATTACTGCTTTGAATAATCTGTTTTCTGAGCTTTCAGAAATAGAAATTTCACCAAGAGAATTATTAGATTTTATTTTTTCAGAAACAAGTGTTTTAGATTATGAGACCTTTTCAAACAAACTTGATGAATATAAAGAAAAAATACTTGAAACGGGCAATAAAAAGAATATCAGAATTAAAAGACAGGGGGAATGATTTCTGGATAAGTGGCCCCTCGACTCTGTAAGGGATATAGAAGGTTTTCCAAAAGGAAAAGATGAGGAAATTATGGATTTTGTTGATATAGCAAGGATTAAAACATCAGGTAAAAAGAAAGATATCGAGACATGGTGAGAGCAATTTGACACTTGAATTTAAAAAACCAACATTAGAAATTTTAAACAATGTATTTTCTGATTCTATTAATGTCGATATTGTATCTCCATTTTATTCAAGAGGTTGCCTTCGTAGAATAAAGAATATTGTACAAAATGATGAAATTAAACGATTCTCATTTTGGACGAAACCTCTTGACCTTAAGTTATGGCAGAAGGGATTTGCAGCACCAGATATTTTATTTAAAGTTGTAAAAGAAGCACTCAATAGAAATGCCGAGATAAGTATAATGGTCACTAATAGTCTTCATGCTAAATTATATTTAGGACATCATCTTGGAGCTTTTGGATCTTCGAATCTTACAATTATGGGTTTTTCAAAGGGTGAAGAATTACTATGTATTGTAAAAGCAAATAATTTGAAAAAATTAGAAAATTTTAGAATCAAACATATTAAACCATCAATGGAAGAATTATCCATTGTTGATTTAGAACAATTTATTAATGAAAATCAAGATCTTGTTACAATTAAAAATCAAATAGAGGATTTGATAAATCAGGATTTAATAAAGAAAGATGGAGCTTTATTTATAAATGACATACCATCTTTCGAATATTTCATTAGATTTATCGAAACGATTGATGATGAACAAGCTGAGTATGTTGTTGATGTGGCAACTCGAGGAAAAAACAACTTAATCGGTCACTATCGTGCGTTCTATCTTGCAGTACATCTATTTTATAATAAATACCCCGAATACATAGAATCGGTGTTCGAAAAAGGATCATTATTTTCTTTAAGTAAATCAGACATTAAAGAATATTGGATAAAATTTATGGATTCTAGAAACCTTAAAAAAATTAAAAATTTTAAAAATTATAATTATACATATAAAAATATACATAATTATTTACCTGATTATCTTGGTGGTAAACAAATTGGTGGGGGCGGTGGAGCCGGAAATCTAAATCGTTGTTTGTATTTCGTAGCTACTTTTAGATTATTTCTGGAGGGGAAAATTGATGACCTCTGAAATACTGGAACAAATAAAAGGATGGAAAAGTCTAGATTTTCCTTTAGGGAAAATTGATGATATTCTATTTTTATCAGATCCAATGAAATATACAGCATGTCCAAATTATTTCATCACAGATTTTATTCATAAGAAGGGTCACCCTTATAATCCAGTTGATGATATATATCAACGGAGTCCATACACAGGAGATGTCATTGAGGGTAAGAATGATCCAATATACATGGCGCATTCGTATCCAACTAAAGTCCCCCCATTAGCAATTCAGAAATATATTGAACATTATACTGAGTCTAATGATATTGTGTTAGATTGTTTCAGTGGTTCTGGTATGACAGGCGTAGCAGCATCAAGATGTAATCGTTATGCAATTCTAAATGATCTTTCACCGTTAGCTTCTTTTATTTCATACAATTATAATACGAAAATATCAATTTCAGAATTCACTCGTCACGCCACACAGATTATCAAAGAAGTTAAAAATGAATGCAAATGGATGTTTGAAACAAAACATACTGCTGAAGCAATTGATAGAAAAACAGGTAAAAAGACTACATTTTTATATGATGGTTCAATAGGTAAAATTATTTATACTGTTTGGAGTGATGTTTTAAAATGCCCTTTTTGTAGTAAAGAGTTTGTTCAATGGGATGCTGCTGTTGATATGTTCAATCATACCGAATCTAAAAAATTTAATTGTCCAAACTGTGCAGCTGATCTATCTGTAAAC
>JAUWIE010000126.1 GCA_030605515.1 Thermoplasmatota archaeon | reverse complement strand
AGAATCAACAGTACAAGTTTTAGAAGATGCTCTTGATGGTCTTTTTTTGAAACTTGTAAAGGATATTTCTACACAGAATTATGTTAGCATTGGTCCATCTATAAGGTTTATAATTTCAAAAGAATTTGAAATAAGGAATTTGAAGATCATAGCAAAAGGCGTTGATGAAAAACTACCAGTGGAAATTATAAAAAAATTCTTAATTACGGAGGTAACCTGATGAAAATAGTTGCTCTTTGTGACAAAGATACAGCAGTTGGTCTTATGCTTGCTGGTATTAAAGAATATTTTATTCCAAAGGGTAATGCTGCTGATCTTTGGAAGCAGATATCTGAGAGAGATGACATAGGAGTTGTTTTCATCACTGAGAGTGTTGCTGATGATATCAGTAGATTTTTAGATGAATATCGAATAAGAAGTTCATTACCAATAGTTGTTGAAATCCCTGATAAAAAAGGACGTAAAACGGATCATGTGGATTATATTTCCCATTTGATAAAAAAAGCAGTTGGAGTTGAAGTAAGTAAATAAAAAAAATGGAGGCAAAAAAATGTCAAAAGAATCACTTGAAGGAAAAATCGTTAGAATCTCCGGACCTGTAATAGAAGCAGATGGTATGCGTGGAGCTAAAATGTATGATGTTGTAAGGGTAGGAGAGGAAAACCTTATTGGTGAAATTATTCGTTTAAATGAGGATAACGCAATTATTCAGGTCTATGAAGATACCAATGGGTTAAAACCTGGTGAAAAAGTAGTTACTACAGGTATGCCTCTGTCTGTGGAGCTTGGACCAGGAATACTCACAAATATTTATGATGGAATACAAAGACCACTTCCAGATATATATAAAGAAACCGGAGATTTTATCAAACGAGGTGTAGAAGCCACAGCACTTGACAGAAAAAAGAAATGGCATTTTAAACCAACTGCAAAAGCAGGAGATAAAGTTGAAGGCTGTGATGTTATTGGATGGGTGAAAGAAACTTCAATTATCACCCATAAAATCATGATCCCTCCAAATATAAGTGGGAAGCTTTTAAAAGTTGAAAAAGAAGGCAGCTATACTGTTACCGAGGACATTGCAATTGTTTCAACTGATAAAGGTGATGTAAAACTACAGATGATGCAGAGATGGCCTGTGAGAAAACCAAGGCCTGTTGCTAAAAAGTATGATCCATCATTGCCGTTGATTACTGGACAACGTGTTATCGATACATTTTTCCCAGTTGCAAAAGGCGGTACTGCTGCAATACCAGGGGGGTTTGGGACGGGAAAAACTGTGATGATGCACTCTCTAGCAAAATGGAGCAATGCACAAGTCGTCGTCTATGTTGGTTGTGGCGAACGTGGAAATGAAATGACAGATGTATTAAGAGAATTTCCAGAGCTTGAAGATCCAAAGAGTGGTGAACCACTCATGAACCGTACAGTTCTTATTGCAAACACATCTAATATGCCTGTAGCTGCTAGAGATGCAAGTGTGTACACAGGAATAACAATTGCAGAATATTATCGTGATATGGGATATGATGTTGCTCTTATGGCAGATAGTACTTCAAGGCTTGCAGAAGCAATGAGAGAAATCTCAGGAAGGCTTGAGGAGATGCCTGGTGAAGAAGGATACCCCGCATATCTTGCTTCAAGACTTGCAGAATTCTACGAGAGAGCAGGGCGGGTAAAACTACTTGGTTCAAAAGATAAAGAAGGATCGGTATCAGTCATTGGTGCAGTATCACCTCCAGGAGGAGATTTCTCTGAGCCTGTTGCACAAAACACACTTCGGATTGTAAAAGTCTTCTGGGCTCTAGATGCAGATCTAGCAGATAGAAGACATTTTCCATCAATTAACTGGTTAAAATCATATTCACTTCATCTTGACGCAATTAGTAGTTGGTGGCATAAGGAAATTGGAGATAACTGGCTTAACCTTAGAAATAAAGCAATGGCAATTCTACAAAAAGAATCTGAACTTCAAGAAATCGTTAAACTTGTTGGACCTGATGCTCTTCCACCAAGGGAGAGAGCTGCTCTTGAAAGTGCAAGAATGATTCGTGAGGATTTCCTACAGCAAAGTGCTTTCCATGAAGTTGATACTTATTGTCCTGGGAAGAAGCAATATGAAATGTTACGACTGATGCTAAAATATTCAGATAAAATATTAGAAGCGGCTTCTAAAAATGTTCATATTGATGATATTATTGCCATGAAATCTCGTGAGAGTCTAGCAAGAATGAGTACAGTTCCAAATAAAGAATTCGAAAAGAGATTTTTTGATGTGGAAAAAGAATTTGAAAAAGAAATTAACAACCTTATAAAAGGAGGTAAATAAACATGAGCAATAAAGACATAGAATATACAACAGTATCTGAAGTTGCAGGACCTCTAATGATTGTTGATGGTATAAAAGACGTTGCTTATAATGAGGTTGTAAAAATTAAGACATCTTTTGGTGAGGAACGAACAGGAACAGTCCTTGAAGCATTTATGGATAAAGCCATCATTCAAGTTTTTGAAGGGACAAAAGGACTTGATACTGACAAAACTTCAGTTCGGTTCATAGGAGAAACCATGAAACTTGGAGTTTCTAAAGATATGTTAGGGCGTGTTTTTGATGGAACCGGTAACCCTATTGATGATGCACCACCAATTATTCCTGAAGAGAGACGGGATATCAATGGAAATCCAATAAATCCTTATGCTCGGGAGTATCCAAGAGAATTTATACAAACTGGAATATCTACAATAGATGGTCTAAACACACTTGTTCGTGGACAAAAACTACCGATCTTTTCGGGTTCAGGTCTTCCTCATAATGAACTTGCTGCTCAAATCGCTAGACAAGCAAAGGTACTAGGTAAAGAAGAAAAATTTGCAGTAGTATTTTGTGCAATGGGAATTACATCAGAAGAAGCTAATCTTTTTATAAAAGACTTTGAAAATACTGGTGCTCTTGAGAGAACAGTTATGTTTCTAAACCTTGCAGATGATCCAACAATTGAAAGAGTTATTTTACCTCGTATGGCACTAACCTGTGCTGAGTATCTTGCTTTTGATCTCAACATGCAAGTCCTTGTCATATTAACGGATCTTACTAATTATGCAGAAGCACTTCGTGAGATTGCAGCAGCCAGAGAAGAAGTACCAGGGAGAAGAGGATACCCGGGGTATATGTATACTGATCTAGCAACTATTTATGAAAGAGCTGGTAGAATCAAAGGAAGGAAAGGTTCTATTACTCAGATACCAATGCTTACTATGCCAGATGATGATATTACTCATCCGATTCCTGATCTAACCGGTTATATTACAGAGGGGCAAATAGTACTTGATCGTAGTCTTCATAAAAAGGATATTTATCCGCCGATTGCTGTGTTACCTTGTCTTTCTAGATTAATGGATCGTGGTATTGGTAAAGATCGTACTCGTGAGGATCATGCTGGTGTATCTAATCAGCTATATGCTGCTTATGCAGAAGGGTGTGACCTTAGAGATCTTGTAGCAATCGTAGGTGAAGATGCATTATCCGAACGGGACAGGAAGTTTCTGATTTTTGCAGATGAATTTGAAAAAATATTTGTAACTCAAAGTCATCATGAGGATAGAAGCATTGTACAAACACTTACTATAGGGTGGGAGTTGTTCTCAGGTTTACCTGTATCCGAACTAAAGAAAATAGATGAAAAATACATAAAAGAATTTTTACCGAAAAAAGAGAAGGCAGAAAAGAGTAATTAAAATGGTTGAGCAAATACTTGAGGGTGTAAGCCCAACGAGGATGGAACTTCTTGAAATCCGGAAAAAACTAACATTAGCTGAGAAAGGCCATAAACTCCTTGAGGAAAAACGTGATGCACTTGTAGAACGATTCTTTGATATTATAGAAAAAAGAAACATTATGACAAAAGAAATCGATGAGGAATTAAAATTAGCATTTTTATCATTAATACAATCTCAGATGATTTTAGGTGAACAAAAAGTTAATGAAATATCTAATTTATCCAGTGATATTGGTGAAATTTCTTTAGAAAATGATAATATCATGGGAGTTAAAATTCCTAGAATGAATAGGGATAATATCAAAACAGCGAAAACTCCTTGGTATGGCTTTTTTGAGACATGTTCAAAGTTTGATGACACACAAATGAAATTTAAAAATTTAATTACAAAACTACTTGATCTAGCTGACATTGAAGGAGGCATAAGATGCCTTGCAATTGAAATTGAAAAAACTAAACGAAGAGTAAATGTCCTTGAGAATAATTTAATTCCAAAACTTCATGCAACTCGTAAATA
Source organism: Thermoplasmatota archaeon (assembly GCA_030605515.1). Lineage (GTDB taxonomy): Archaea > Thermoplasmatota > E2 > DHVEG-1 > DHVEG-1 > JAUWIE01. The sequence goes on along the minus strand of JAUWIE010000126.1, from coordinate 14,954 downwards.
TATAGAGATGCAACTTGAGGAACGCGAGAGGGAAGATTTCTTCCGTAGGAAACGAATTAAGGCAATTATGGAGTCAAAAAAGGAATAATTATGGCTTCTATTGAAGATGACCCAGTAATCGGAAGATTTTTTGATACACCTGGGAAAAAAGCAAAATGGCTTTATCGTTTGAAAATCGCTTATATTCTATGGATATTTTTTGTAATAATTGGAATTTTTTCATTGCTGTTATGGTATTTTTTTAAAACATAAGTTGGTTTAAAGGAAAATTTGATATATTAATCAGTTATACGACACAGAAAGAACAAATAATAACAATAGTACATAATGAAAACATAATTTGAAGGTTTATACGGTGGATAAATTGACAGAGAAACAAATAAAGGATGATAATAAAAAAGAAGAGATGCAACCAATCGAAGAATGGATTAAATCTCAGAAGTTTACAACTACTAAAGATATCACAGTTCCTGAGCGATTATTAGATCAAGTTATTGGTCAGGATAAAGCAGTTGAAATTGTAAGAAAAGCAGCTGAGCAGAAACGACATGTAATGCTTATTGGTGACCCTGGTACTGGAAAATCTATGGTAGCACGGGCGATGACTGCATTCCTTCCAAAAGAGGAACTTGAGGATATTATTGCTTATCCAAATACTGATGATTCAAATACACCGCATATAAGAGTTGTACCAAGTGGAAAGGCAAACGAGATTGTAAAGACTCAAAGAGCTGAAGCAAAAAAGAAAAAAGAACAACAAAGCAGTATGATTATCACAATTGTTTTTATGATTATAATGCTTTCAATTTTTGCTGCGATTTCACCTGGGATTACCACAGGGGATTGGGACAATATACACGTGGAATGGGCTATTTTTGGTATTATTGCCGCAGTAATGGTTTTTCTAATTTTTTCAAGAGGAGCATTAAACCAGCGGCAAGGCCTACAGCAAATCCCAAAGATATTGGTTGCTCATGAAAAAAAGGATGCACCACCTTTTATTGATGCAACAGCTGCACACTCAGGTGCACTCCTTGGAGATGTTAGACATGATCCTTTTCAATCAGCAGGTCTTGAAACACCACCACATCAACTTGTTGAAGCAGGAGCTATACATAAAGCCCATAAAGGCGTGTTATATATTGATGAAATTAATACATTAAATTTACCATCTCAACAGCATCTTCTCACAGCTATTCAAGAGAAAAAATTTCAGATTACAGGTCAGTCTGAACGTAGTTTTGGAGCTATGGTAAAAACAGAGCCGGTTTCATGTGATTTTATATTGGTATCCGCGGGAAACCTTGATGCTCTTAAAGGGATGCATCCTGCGTTGCGTTCTAGAATACGTGGTTATGGCTATGAGATTTATTTAAATAGTGCTATGGATGATATTAATGAAAACAGGGAGAAACTTATTCGTTTTGTTGCTCAGGAAGTTACAAAAGATGGGAAGATCAATCATTTCAATAAAGAAGCAGTTGCTGAGATTATTCATGAGGATCAGAGACGTGCTGGTAGAAAAGGTAAGCTTTCCTTACGTCTAAGGGAACTTGGTGGCCTTATTCGATCTGCAGGTGATATAGCTTATGAGAAAAAAGATAAAATTGTTACAAAGGAACATGTTTTAAAGGCAAAAAAAATAGCTAAATCCCTTGAACAACAAGTAGTTGATAGAGCAATTGAGCATCGACAGTGTTATCGTTCTTTTAAAACAATTGGTCAAGAGATTGGTGTTGTAAATGGTCTTGCTGTTCATTCAGCAGATCCATCTATGAGTGAGTTCTCAGGCTTGGTTTTACCAATTGTAGCTGAGGTTACACCTGCTGGTTCTCAATCTGAAGGACGTATAATTGCTACTGGTAAACTCGGAGAGATTGCTAAAGAATCAGTTCTTAATATTTCTGCGATTATCAAAAAATACATGGGTCGAGATATTTCCAGACATGATATTCATATTCAGTTTATTGGTACATATGAAGGTTTAGAAGGAGATTCTGCAAGTCTATCTGTTATTACCTCTGTTATTTCAGCTATGGAAGGTGTTCCCGTCAGGCAGGATGTTGCAATGACTGGTTCTCTTAGTATACGTGGGACTGTTCTCCCAGTAGGTGGTGTAACTGCTAAAGTAGAAGCAGCTGCAAAGGCAGGTATTAAAAAAGTTCTTGTTCCAAAATCAAATCTTAGCGATGTGTTAATTGAGGATAGTTATAAGGAAAAAATAAAGGTTGTCCCAGTTGAGACTTTAACTGATGTAATTGAAAATGCTCTTATTGGAGCAGGTAAAGAAGAATTGCTACGTAAACTTAAAGATATGAAACCACCGAAAATAACAGGTAAAGTTGAGCTTGAATCAGAGAAAAAAATTATAGCCCCTATTGATAAATCAAATAAAGAAAAAGATAATATTAGTCTTTCTAAGTCTAAAATTAATAAATAATTGTCATTGAAAATCAATATTCCACAGTAGAAATAATACTTGAAAAAGAACTTGATGAAAAATCCTAATATGACACATAGAGAAATTCAAAAGGAATTTAATATTGCAAAATCAACGGTATCTTATCATTTAACTAAACTAGTAAAACATGAAATCCTTTCTGTTGAATCTAGTAGGAAGAATAAAAAATATAAAGTTTTTAATGAAAAAGAAATTGTAAACTTATTGATTAAATACAAACCTTATTCTAGAATTAAAAGCTTTAAGGATAAATGGGTTGACCTCAAATGGCCAGGAGTTAAGGAGTATTAAAAGGCTAATAGTCCTATGTAACGATTCATTCTCCAGGATGTCTTTGTAATTGTTGTACATTAATATTAAAATTTTCCTATTTTAACAATATGATACATTTAAAACATTTACCTGTATTCTCTTTTATCGTTTATTATGAAAGCTTTGTTCATAGGACGTTTTCAACCTTTTCATAAAGGACATTTACAAATTATTAAAAAAGCCTCTAAAGAATACAAGGAAATTATCATTGGTATTGGCAGTTCCCAATATGATAATACAAATGAGAATCCTTTTTCATCAGCTGAAAGAAAACAAATGATTATAAAATCACTTGAGGAAATAAATATTAAGAATTTTAGAGTTGTTTTAATACCTGATATCCATAATTATCCAAAATGGGTAGATCATGTTACATCTATTATTTCAGATTTTGATGTTGTATTTTCAAATAATGATCTAACAAGACGATTATTTACTGAAAAAGAATATAAAGTTAAAGAAACATCTATCCATAAAGGAGATAAATACTCAGGGAAAGAAATCCGTAGAAGGATTTTAAAAGGTGATAAATGGAAAGATCTTGTTCCAAAACCCGTTGTTAGAATCATAAAAGATATCAATGGTAATAAAAGATTAAAAAAGTTAGCAGAACAATAAAAATAGTATCAAGTAGTCTTTTTAACAAAGTAACATTTCAATAATTTCTTATTTTTAATATAATCAAGTATCCCTGCAGTCATTGCAATTAAAGCCGCAGATACACATAGGTAGAATCCAATTCCTAAGCCCCAACTAGAAGACATATTTATAACTTCACTTGTTGGAAGTATTACATCTAACATTCCTTCACCTTGTAGACTCCCAAGAGTTATCTCACATATTTTTGACATTCCAACTGAAAATGCAATAGTAACTAACACAAGAAATAAAATACTAGTAAATATTAATCCCGTAGAAAAGCGTCTTTTTAAAACAATATTAGGTATGAAACTTATACCAAGCAAAATAAAACCTGAACATACAACAAACAATAGAATTCCTAGGAAATCAGTAAATTCCTCAGGTATTGTTGCAAGATCAAAATATGATGAATCATCATAATCAACCCGGTCTATCATTGTCTGTGGAACTATAAACATCTCCGAATTCTTCTCTGCTAATGAAAACTCACTTGAAGCATTTAGTGCCCACCATGGTTGAAACAAAGAAATTAGAATAAGAGACATAGCGATAAGCTTTAACATCGTATTTAAGGATATTTTCTTAAATAACAATAAAACAATTAATTCTAAAACAAATATTAAGACTAATCCTGTAACTAAGACCGGTAAAACTGGTTCTGAAATGGTAACTATTTTTATATTTCTATCATTTGTCAATTCTATAGTTTTTGACCCAATTAGTTTACCACTAGAATATGCTTTAATTGTGTAATTACTTGGTGGTAGTAAAACAACTTCATCAGGTGATAATGACTTGTATATTGTTTGCCCATCTCTAATAATTTTTATTTCTAGATCATCACCTGACAAGGGTTCTCCACGGGAATTATATAACTCAACTCCAAGGTTAAAAACTGCTGAGAAATCAATATTTGCAGAGTCACCATCATCCGGGATATATATTGTTTTTTTATCAGAAAAACTACCATATGAAATTCGTAATTCAAATAACGCAGAAGGTAATTTTTCAAAAAAATATCTGCCAGGTCCAATCTTATCAGGTATTATTTCAATTGGGTTTTGCATCTCAGAACTTGTTAAAATTAGTCTGATATCTGCACCGGGAGATAATCCAAGTTTATCTCTAACTTCTATTGTTAACTCATAAAGATCCAACTTTACATCTACATTTTTCTGCTTCATAAGAATTTCTTCATCATATACATCAAAGCCTTTGTATAACATCTTTAAATCATATGTATTGAAAAGGTTGAAAGGAACATCTATTTTTGTTTTACCAGTATAATTGGTAATATTTCTGAAAAAAACCTTGTCTTTAGTCAACAGAGATAGCTCAACATTTTCAATACCGTTTCCGTTTTGATCGTGAGTAAATAATCTAATGGTTTTTTGCCATGAACAATATACATGAACCAAAGTATCTTCTTCAACTAATACTGGTTCAACACCAATAAAACGCATTGAATTATCATCAAATTTTCTGTATACTTTTACAATATATTCACCTGCAGCAAGCTTTGGAAACTTTGTCCAAGTAGGCCTAACAAAGGGTTTATACGCAAAATTTGAGGAAATAAGGGTCTCATCCTGATATAACTCAACCCAAGTAACTGGAAGATTAAAACCAGCTAATTGAGCAAGTCTAGGAAATGAAAAAATTTTACTACCGAAATGTGGAATGACCGTTAATTTGTGAATATTTTGTTTTTCATTAAATAATTCGTTATTGTTTTCAAAACGGCTCTTTGCAAGAACCTGAAATATCTTACCTTCTTCAATAACATCTTTATAACTCCCCTCTTCAGTTGTAAAGAATTCAGCGTTAAACTCGACTATAAGATCATCAGGGATGTTAATGTCATGAGTACCACCTTTTTCATATGAATTTCGACCGAAATTAATAGCAGCGTAATCAATCTCAGTTCCAACTATATCAAAGTATTCCTGCTGTGATACCGTTAGCTGTATTCCATCTCTTTCACCAGCCCCACGTTTGACAATATTTTTATTCGATGAAAAAAGAATAGCATGAGTCTTACCTTTTTCACCATTATCATAAGAAATCCAAGCATCACTTCCTAGATCACAATCATCTTTTACAGATAATATCCACTCTCTTTTTTTGCTTTCAGGGTTAACATTTAAATGATACTTTTTTACTGTATCATCTTCTCCATAAATATGTAAATAAGGATGTATATCACCAAAACACATTTTTTGTATTCTTTCACTTCTCGATTTAATAGATATTAATGAACCATACCGACCATCGATATCTATAATTCCTTTAACTCTACCCTGCTCTAGTACTTCATGTTTCACATGGACATTGATACGTTTCTTCAATGTTGGACAGTAATAATATTTATAGAAATTTGTTGTCCGCAGATGTTTATTTGCAGATTCACTGACAATACCAAACTCAGTCATAAGATTTCCATCAGTAAAAACTTCTTTACTTACTAGATATCGATCTGATGACACTTCATCTTCATCATTAGGACCTGTATGATAGCAAAAATAAAAGGATGCTATCTGATCAGAGCAAATTGCGCTGAATTCTTTTGCCTCTTTTTTTTCTTTAATGATGCTTTGGGATAGTCCACGGTCCATTACATTTCCTTTTTGACCTATTCCATAAATACAATATCCATCCTCTATAATCTTATAGTAATCTCCCTCTACTGATACACTGGGTATTGGTTCAACGTAATAATATGCATCTTCGATTTCAACGTGATCAATATAACCTGGGGAATCTTTTCCTGAATCGTCATAATAAACAAAATATCTCTCATGTCCATCAGCTATTTTAGGTATCAAAAAAACTAGCCTGCAGTTATCTATAATATTAGTATCTGAATACTCCAAGTCATAAATCTGTGATTCTAACTCATGCCAATTTGAGCCATCCCAGCAGCATACCCGTATTGAGTGAATACTTTCATTTTTCGCCCAGCATTTATCTTCAAAATTCAGCTTTATATCAATTGGTTGATATATTGAATAAGTATTATCTGTAGATATAGGTAGCTGTATTTCTTCTCTGTATGACCATTTGCTACTCCACATAGGTGGACTATTGCTTTTTGAAGCGTTTGCTATAGTTAAAACTGATGAAAATATTAGAATAATTATAATACTTTCTATTATTAATTTTTTAATTTGCATTTGTCTCCTATATCAACAGTACTATTTTTATAATATATATAATATAAGTTGTTTTAATAATATAATAACTTTCTGTGATAGATATAATGTTATTAATCAACATTTATACACTACTCCATTAAATAGATTGCATAACTAAAATGATTAAAACAATCTATTAAAAAAGCTCAAATTGTAGCATAATATGAGGTAGGGGGCCTAAAATATGAGAGGAAGAAAAAAAATGCCAAATTCTAAATCTAGAACTCTTTTTTTTCCGGATTAGACCCCCCATACAATATATATGCACTTATAATATAAAAGTTATGTAATATTAATAACAAAAGAGATCATAAATTGTGATTTATCATAGTTAATTTAAAACATAAAATTCCAAAGATTATAGTCTATAAATAATTATTATTTAACAGATAAAATAATCCAAAAACGATAATAAATGTAAACGAAGATTTAAATAATATACAATTTCAATTACAAATAATATAAAAAATGGAGAATTGAAGTGAATAAAAAAACAATTATCCTTGTAATAATAACATTGATATTTATTGCATCAATTTCAACAAGTATCATTTTACATGCTATAAATAACAACGATGAAAACTCAACAAATAAAAGAACTAAAAACATAAATAATTCTGTTCCAATCCCTATAATAACAAGCCCCGAACAAGCACATTTTGAACAAACCATTAAATTCGACGCAACAGAATCATATGATCCAGATGGAACGATTATATCATTCATCTGGGATTTTGGAGATGAAACAATAACTGAAGGACCTATAGTCCACCATTCATATAAATTATATGATAATATCATTGAAGAGTACTCAATTACATACTCAATAATATTAACAATTATGGATAATAATGAATCAACAGAATATGCAACAACTGAAATAAAACTATATCCAAGCCAATATAAATTATATTTTGATTCTGGAAAAATTATAACTCAGAAACCAAATTCGAATAACGATTTGATTAAAGCTACATTTGGAAAAATTATCCCAACTCAAGAAAAAACCTACATACTTGAAAAACCAGTAAAGATTCAAAAAAGTAAATGGAACGCAACTATTTACATAGAAAAACCCTTATTTTCAATTGTAAATAAAATAACTCTGTCATTTTCTAATAAAACTGGAGAAACAATTATTGAAGAGGAGTCGATTCTTAGTTTACTTAACTTTTGGAAAGATAAAGCTATTACAATAAATGGAATAATTGATAATCCTATAGAATTTGAATCAATAAAAATTGTTGTTTATGGTTTTTCACTTAGAAAAAAAATTACTATTTATTATGGTGGTGAAACTGCAAGTCATATGTGTTTCGATTTTTCAAATCAATAATTTTTATTGATAATATAACTCAATTGTTATTTTTTATACTTAGATAATTAAATAATTATACGCAACCAGGGGTAAAAAAAACAGGAGGCGTGAAAACATGAAACATTTCGGCTGCGTATAATTGATCATGTCCTAATGTATAATATTTTGCTTTGTATTATATAAATACTTTATTTGAAAATTTTTGAGTAAAAATCAATAAAAATAAGGTTAAATATCAATAACTACTAACATAATTACACCTTTGAGGAGAATAGGGATGAAAAAGAGAAAAACAATCCCTGCAGTAAGCATTGTAATTTTAGTTTTAAGCATTATTTTATTTTCAGGATGTGGTGAAGTAAATTCTTTTACATGTGATAATAGATTATTAGGTGTTTGGAAAAATAGAAGAACAGATAGTGAAATTCTCATTTTTTATCCAGATGGATCATGGGATTCTACAGGTCATGATAAAACTTGGACTATAGAAGATAAAAAACTAGTTCTAACAATAGAAGATGAAAATAAGATTATTTATGAATATGATTACTCTTTTTCAAATAATAATACACTAACTCTTTCCAATAATAGAATAACAAATGTATATTTAAAAAAATAATTAATTGTGATAACTTATGGAATTAAAAGACGCAATAAAAAAAAGACATAGCACTCGCAATTTTTCAGATAAAACCATTCCCAACAAAATAGTCCTTGAAATAATTGAATATGCACATTTAGCCCCTTCTGCAGGGAATCTACAATCAAGGGACTTTATTATTGTTAATGAAGATGATATAAAAGAAAAATTAAGTGAAGCCGCTCTTGACCAAAAATTTATTATCGAAGCGCCAATAAACATTATAGTTTGTGCAAATTTAAATCGTGTATCTCCGTATGGAATAAGAGGAAAAGAACTTTATTGTATTCAAGATGCAACAGCAGCAGTTGAGCATATTTTACTCTTAGCAAAAGATTACGAACTTAACACCTGTTGGATTGGTGCATTTGATGAAAAAAAGTATCAGAAATACTTGGTTTACCAACTCATATTAGACCTATTGCGATAATTCCAATAGGCTACTCCAAAGAAAAAGGCGTTGCTACATCAAGAATAAATATTAAAGATCTTATTCATTATAATGGGTGGTAAAATATGGATGCTATGCATGCTATTCTAACACGTAGAAGTATTCGAAAATATAATAAAAAACCGATATCAGATAATCTAATAAAAGAATTATTAGAAGCTGCAATGAGCGCTCCATCAGCAGGAAATGAACAGCCATGGCATTTCATATTAATCACAAATCCAGATATCCTTGGAAAAGTACCAACGTTTCATAATCATTCTCAGATGCTAAAAGAGGCTTCAATTGCAATTCTTGTTTGCAATGACAATAGATTAGATAAACATGAGGGGATGTGGATTCAAGACTGTTCTGCAGCTACTCAAAATATTTTGATTGCTGCTCAATCTAAAAAACTTGGTACAGTTTGGCTAGGTGTTTACCCTAGAGAAAAAAGAATAAATGGAATGAGAGAACTACTAGACATTCCAGAGCATATAATACCATTCTCCCTTGTACCAATTGGATATCCAGCAGAGCAAAAACCACCATCAAATCGATATAACAAGTCAAGGATACACTATAACAAATGGTAAAACAAAATTTTTTATTCTCCTACAATCTGAACAACGATATTTCTATCCCTGGGTCTTGTATCAAACTCAACAAATACAACCTGCTGCCAAGTTCCATGTACTAATTTACCTTTTTTAATAGGGAAAGTAGCGCTAGGTCCCATAAGACTTGCTCGTACATGTGAATGTCCGTTATCATCATGCCATGTTTCATGATGATTATAATAAATGCCTTTAGGAGCAATTTTTTCAAGTGCTCTTGGTAAATCACTCATAAGACCAGGTTCATATTCAATTGTTGTAATAGTACCTGTAGATCCCGGTACAAAAACACAGACAATTCCATCCTTTATCTTAGATTTGCTGACTAGACTTTGTACATCAGATGTAATATCAATGATATCAACTTCACCATTGGTCTGAATACTTATTTCATCATAAAACACACCCATAATATATACCTCCATTTTATTTGAATTTAATTTTCCTTCCAGATGCATCTCTTTTATAAACACCAAACTCAGGGATTTTTTTCAGAGTTTTACCATCAAACACTGGACCTTCCTTACAAACTCTTAAACCATTTCCAAGGCAACATTGACCACACAAACCTACACTACATTTCATGTATCTCTCAATTGAAGCTTGAAATTGGGTATCTTTGCAAGCAGATAATATTTGTTTCATCATAATCTCAGGGCCACATGTTAAAACAGAAGTATATTTATTCTTTGATAATAGATGTTTAGTTAGATCTGACGCAAAACCCTTGTATCCCTTTGAGCCATCATCAGTAGATACATATACTTTATTTATGAATTTTTTTAACCTATTTTCAAAAAATAACTCTTTCTTGTTTTTCACACCAATAATAACATCTGAAGAAAATTTTTTATTTGCTGCAAATTCAACAGCTACTGTAATTGTAGCAATACCCGTTCCACCACCAATGAAAAGTGTTTTTCCTCTTTTTATATTGAAACCATTACCATAAGGCCCTCTCACACCAATTTTATCTCCCTTGTTCATCTTAAAAAGAGCAGAAGTTGCTGCTCCTACTTTTTTAAATGTAATGCCTTTATCTTCCTTATTAATATAAGAAGCGCTCATTGGTATCTCATCAACACCAGGAATCCAAATCATGAAGAACTGTCCTGGACTCATTTTACCAGGATAGTAAAATTTTAACGTTTTGATGTCCTTAGTTTCCATCTGAGTTTTAATAATCTTAGTTATAGTTGGCTTATTCATTTATGTGCTACTCCTATTAACTCAGAGATTTTTTTAATATTATTGTCGTTCATCCACATATTCATCTCTTGACAAACTTTATTGAAAATATCAATTTCCCTATAATATATCCCAGTTCCAATTTGAACTGCAGAGGCACCAGCCATAACGTATTCCAATGCATCTTCTCCAGTTGTAATACCACCAACACCAATTATTGGTATGTCAAGACTCTCCGCTATTTCAAAAACACAACGAACCCCTATTGGTTTTATTGCTTTCCCTGAATAACCTCCATATCTATTAGCAAGAATTGGAGCTTTTATGTCAATGTCAATTTTCATAGCTTTAACAGTGTTGATAGCCACTATTCCATCAGCATTACCCTTTTCAGCAGCCATTGCTATTTTTTTAATATCTGTGACATTTGATGAAAGTTTGACAAATACAGGGATATCTATTGAATCTTTAACACAAGATGTAATTTCTTTAACTAATTTGGAATCCGATCCTATTTCAACCCCATATCCTTTTGCATGTGGGCAACTCATGTTCAACTCCAATGCATCTGCACCAAAACTCTGCATTTCACTTCCAAGTTCTAAGAACTCCTTTGAATTTGAACCAAAAACACTACCAATTAAAACACAATTAGATTGTTTAATTTTTTTAACTTCTTCTTCGAAATCTTTAATTCCAGGATTAGGCAATCCCATCGCATTTAAAAATCCAGTTTCTAACTCAATTACTGTTGGATTTGGATAGCCGTCCCTTGATTTTAATCCTATTGATTTAGTAACAACTGCACCTGCACCACAATCAATAATTCTTTTCATGCTCCCTGCATCTTCATCCATTAAACCCGATGCTAATATTGTTGGATTGTCAAGCTTTAAAGATGCGATTTTTGTTGCAAGATTTGCCAAGATAGCACCTGACTATTAAAGTAAAAGGTATTATATATTTGTTGGCTTTTAAGAAATTTTTACAGATAAAATTACAATTACTACAAAGCTAATAATAAACTATGATTATATATTCCAAATCCCATTTTGTAATATTTAAAAGAAATATTTGTGATAAATGAAAATAAAAATATTATTTTACAAGCAAGATGAAAAAAATCATGTTGGTTTTATAACATAAATAAATTATCAAAATAATATTTATCTTGACAAAAGATATAAATAGTTACTAAAGGGTAATAGATATTATAATAAAGTACAATATAATAATAAAACACATATATAATAACCAATGAATAGGGGATATTATGAAGAAAAACTGTTATAAACTGATATGTACATTTTTTATTTCTATACTGGTTATGTCTACTGCTTCTGCCTCAGTAAATCAGCAAGATTTACTTTCTACAAATAATGCTCAGGTTGATGATTTTGATGAACTAAGTGATATCTCTGTTACTGTTGAAATTCAAAAAATTAGATCACTTGAAAAAGTTGATCGTCAAATCCCTGCAATTGAAAAAATTGATTGGTTTAGCGATCCAGATTTCTATGTAAAAATCTTCATTAATGATGAAGAGTTCACAAGTGGTATTTGGCATAATACAAAATATGTATATGATCCACAATGGTCAGCAACACTTAATGTTCCAGATGATCAGGAATTCGTAAACATAAAAATTCAGCTATGGGATTGGAACATAGGTCGAGATAGACTATGTGATATCAGCAGTATTTATGATACGGGAGTATTAGATAGCTTAGACGTTGAACTAAAATATAGCATTAAAACAGGCCATTGGTTCGGAGATGATTTTACAGGAACAATATTATCAATTCAAGACCTAAGCGGATATGGACGGCTCAATGGTTGTGATGATGGTAGCTATTACCAAAGAGAAAGAGATTGCGAACTTTGGTTTAATATATATCAGACTGACCCTGATGGTGATGGAATTCCATACTGGGCAGAAATAAATGTTCATGGAACTGATCCTGAAATAGATAATACTGGTGAAGATTTAGATGAAGATGGATGTCCAATCGAGTGGGAACATAAATGGGGACATTATATGTCATATAATTGGCATGATGATAAATATTTTCATAGATGGGAATATTCAACAACAAGTTATGATAATCATTCAGAACTTGATCCAGACCAAGATGGATTAGATAATATCGAGGAATATGAAACAGCCCAATGGGGTTCAGACCCATTTAGAAAAGATCTTTTTGTTGAACTTGATCAAATGGAAGAAAGCCCAAATGGAGAAAAAAGCATTTTACCCGAAGGATCCAAAGAATTATTACGGACTAGCTATGACAGGAGAAACATTGTTTATCACCTTGATGATGGTTGCATGAATGGAAGCGATATAATCCCATTTGATGAAATGATGAATCATGATAAACTAAGAGATGTATATTACGATTATTTCTTACATGGTGATGAAAATAACTCACGCCGTGGAATTTTTCATTATGGCGTGGTTATTTATAATGCAGATTATCATGGGTATGTATTTCTTCCAGATGCATATCAGATATCAAGCAAGGTACTTGAAAATAATAAAACAAAACCAAAAACCCAACATAAAAGAGACATAGTATTTGCAAGTGCCTATATGCATGAATGCGGTCATACTTTAGGTATTTTCAATAGTAATACTCCTGGTTGTGATGATCAAAACGGTAAATATCCATATGAACTGAATTGGTGGCGCTGGCGACCATATAAAAGTGTTATGAACTATGGATACATGTATAAAATTGTTGATTACTCTGATGGTTCTCGTGGGAAAAATGATTTTAGTGATTGGAGTAATCTTGATTTTACATTTTTTCAAAGGGTCCGATGGTATTAAACAATTTTTTTTGCGATAATATCATTATCTCTCTTTTTAAAAGAAAACCTTAAAATCTGAAAATAATAGAGAAGCCTGGAAAAAAAGGAATTCGGGATGGGATGCCCCGTTAAACATATCCAGACTCCCCCATACTCTATATTGATTAGCAATATAAAAATATATCCTTCAATAATTGATTTATTATGTTTTAAATCTGAAGGAATAAAAAGAAAAAGGAGTGGTAGTTATTAGTTTGGACCGCCCCATGGTGGATTACAGCAATCGTCGATTGGTGCAGGGCCACCCGTAAACATGTAATCAACAAGATATACCAGATCAGATATATCAATACCTTCACTACAATCCATATCTGCTTGACACATGATTGGAGGCTCAGGTCCACCGGTAAACATATAATCTACAAGATATACAAGATCACTAATGTCTATAGCTCCATCTTCATCATTGACATCACCACAGTCGTAATCTCCAGGTGGACTCACTGTTATTGTTCCATCAAAAAGTTCAGGATAGACTGCTAGTGAGTTTTCATCTGAGTATGCACATTCTACTGGTGGGGCTCCTCCAAAAACACCTAGATCAAAAACATAATCACCAAGTGTTGCATCTCCGTCGATGTCAACAATGATTTTTGCGAGAATATCTGATCCAGCGGGTTTGTAATTAGCAGGCATCCATGCGGCTCCTATTGATAGCATGCCTGGGCTTGGTTCAGTATATTGGAAGACAAATGCATCTTCAGCAATTGTTCCGGTGTTATCAACGTTTACAATAGTAAATACTGTTGAATTGAATTGAACTCCGATGCTGAATCCTGATATTTTTTGTGCCCATTCACCATATATAGGAATGGTCAAACCTGTCTCACCTGGTATGCCAGTTGTACATTCTACCTCCATGGTATTCTCTGACCTTGTTCTAAACTCCCATAAGGGACCCATTGTTCTATGCCCATGGTTATCCCATGCGATAATCCTCCAGTAGTATATTGTCCAGTGGTCAAGTGTTGCTGGATTATACGTAGTATCAGACTGATTCCATCCAACCTGCTCTGGTGGAAAGATCGAACCAAAGAACACATCATACGTAACCGTGTCACCAGGATCAGGATCTCCACCCGTCCAACTAAGAACTAAACCATCAACTGGTACTCCTGTTACATCATCCTCCGGGTTTGGATTACTAGGCACATATGGTGCTTCAGGATCTGGTGTAGCAGAAACCTCTGATTCCGCAGGAAGAAAGTTATGTTCAGTAACGGTTACATGAAGAGTACCTGGTGAAAGCGGTGTTATTACAAAATCAGCATCACCATT
>JAUWIE010000107.1 GCA_030605515.1 Thermoplasmatota archaeon | reverse complement strand
CCCATCCTGGTTGCTCCTTGCTACCAGTTTGTGGATGTCATGATCATCTAAAAAAAATCTGTTATTTAAATTTGAAAAGATTCGCCTATCATTAAAAAAATGGTGTTAAAATCCATCTGTTGGATTTATTGGATGGGCTCCTTGTTTATGTAAAGCTGAAATATGATCATCTGAAAGCCCCCTTGACGAAGTTATTATTTCGTTATTTAAGATCTGTTTCTGTTCTGTTGTATATTCAAATGTATTCATGCCTGTTGACATTCCAACTAATAGAAGACAAATCCCAATGATAATTAATATCCTTTCCATTTTATAGATTCCCCCAAATATTTTAGTTTTAAATATGTAATTTATACTTTATAAACCTATGCTAGTTAACAAATATACAAAAAAATGTAACATAATGCCTTAAACCTAGATCGATACTAATTTTTATTACTCATTAAAATTACTTTCAACTTTAAAATAAAATACAAAATCGATTTTTTATAAACTTAAAAAAACATAATCGTTCGTCTACTTTATCCATAAAGTAGAACATTGTATAATAAAAATAATTCATTTTAATAAAAAATTTAGCATTTATAGCACGAAGGTTTTTAAATTAATAAATCGTTATTAAATATACATCTGAATAAAAATATAATGGGGAATTTAATGAAAAAAAATATCTACATAAAAACAACGGTGATTTTTTTAATTATACTTTTATCTATGTCAAGTTGCATTTCTGCTTTTGGATCACAATTAGATAACGATTCAAAAATAGATATAGTTTTAGATGAAAAATCATCTAAAACAACTTTTACAAGTATAAAAGAAATAACGCTAGATCTTGGCTTTTCTGATCCGGAAGTTGCTCTAAATGGTGATTATTATATTGTTCGAGTTAATGAATCAGATCTCAATAGAATGGACCCAGGTAAACCTGTTTTACCAGTAAATCTTACAATATTAGAGTTTCCGTTTGGAACATTGATTGAAAATATTACATATGAGCTTTATTCTCCTCCTGAGAATATAACAATACCGGGTAAACTTGCGTTTGGATCATTACCAGTTCTTGGTAATATGAGAACTTATTCTCACGAAAATGTTATGGATGAAGAAGTGTATGAGGGTGATGATCCTTATCCTGTTGATTGGGTTTCTTATCATACCGGTGGTGGATTATCATATGGCGAGCATACAACTTTTTTAGTAGTAAAGGTTTATCCAACTAGATATTTTCCACAGGATGATAAAATCCAGTTTATTCAAAACATTACGATCACAATTAAGTATATGGAACCTATTGAACCAATATTAGAGGATAATGATGTATATGACCTTTTGATAATTACACCTTCTAAATATAAACGATATCTACGGCATTTGGCTAACCATAAAAATAGAGTTGGAGTAAAAACAAAAATTATCGAGCTAAAAGATGTATATAATCAAATGTATTGGAATGGTAGAGATAGACAAGAAAAAATTAAATATTTTATCAAAGAAGCAATAGAAAACTGGGGCATTACTCACGTTCTTCTTGTTGGTGGATTAAAAAGTCAAACCTTTAAATGGGATTTACCCGTGAGATACAGTCGTGTTGTACCATATGATGAACAGGAATATCCCGAACAGTCTTTTATTAGTGATTTATACTATGCTGATATATACGATAGTAAAGGTGATTTCTCCAGCTGGGATTCAAATAATGATAATATTTTTGCTGTCTGGAATGAATCATTTAAAGAAGAAATGGATATTTATCCTGATGTATATCTTGGAAGATTACCATGTAGAAATACTCACGAAGTTATGATCATGGTTAAAAAGATAATACATTATGAAAAAGAGAAAGCTGATGATGAATGGTTTAAAAACCTGATTCTTGTTGCAGGCGATTCTTATAATGATACGTTTCATTTTAATGAAGGCGAGCTTATCTCAGAGAAAGCAATTGAGTATATGCCTGGTTTTACTCCAGTAAAGGTTTATGCTTCAGAACAAGACATTAACAGGAAATCTGTAAATGATGCTATGAATACGGGTGGCGGATTTGCATATTTCTGTGGTCATGGTAGTGCTGCTAGTTGGAACACTCATTTTCCATCTCACGGCACTGATTGGTGCACAGGTTATACAAACGGCGATATGATTTTCCTTCGAAATAGACATAAATTACCAATTACTGTGGTTGGAGGTTGTCATAATGGCCAGTTTGATGTTACTTTTATGAGGCTAATTAAAGGTGTATTAGAAAACCGTTTACAGTATTTTAGCACAGAACCCGGAAACCTTGGAGAATATTGGTATAGAGAATGGATTCCAAAATGTTGGGCTTGGTGGTTAACTAGTAAAAATGGTGGTGGAGCAATTGCTACTATTGCAAATACTGGGTTAGGTACACATGGGAATGGAGATTCAGATAATAATTCAATAGCTGATTATCTAGAAATCCTTGATGGTTGGTTAGAATTACGTTTCCTTCAACTATATGGCGAAGAACAGTCAGATATTCTAGGATTAAACCATGGTGAAACCATGACTGAATACCTACATAGATTCTTCAAAGATGAAGATGTAATGGATATGAAAATGGTACAACAATGGGAACTTTTCGGCGATCCCAGTTTAAAAATTGGGGGATATGTGTAGAGTAACATTCTACCCATCACTTTGCTTAATAAATTTATTAGATAAGTCCTTTAACAGTTAATTTGGGGATATGGCTATATTGAAATATTTCATGATTTTCCTTCGATAGTTTTTCTGATGATTCCATTTTTTCATTTTGATTTTTTGTGATAATTTTTCTAGGGGTGATATCTTTAATTCTTTCTTCTACAACAAAGACTTTAGCGATGTTCTCTATCTGTTGTATCTCAGTTTCATCACAACATCCGCCAATAAAATCCATATTAAATAATCACCTCCACCATGATTGATTTTATCAACCATGTATATCTTTGTCATCCACAGCAAATAAACCTTTCGAAATATTCAACAAAAAAACAACAAAAACACTTAGAAAACATAGATTCTAAAGAAAAAATACACTAATGAAAAAAAGAAAAAGGAAAAAGAGAAGAAAAATTTTTATCTCTTTTTCAAATATGGAAGACCAGTTCTCTTGTTAACACCAACAACGTATGCGTCAGGTTTATCACAAGGTGTTCCACTCTTTGGTGTTCTCTTACTAAAGAAATAAATTGTCTGGTTTCTTCCACCTTTAAGTATTACGTCTCTTGTATATAACGTCCATCCTTCATGTGTGTAGGCCATAAACTTTACCTCCAAAGGGGGAATACATATCTTATGATTTAAACCTTTCCTTATTTTCTCCAATAAAAATGAATATTAATATGGAGAGAAATGTAATCTAAAATTATTATAAATAATAACTAAAAGATAAATTGTTACAAATATTACTCTTTTTTCAAATATTTTTTCACAATATCAATTGCACATAATTTACCACACATTGAGCATACATGTGTATCTTCTAAAGGAAATCTTTTTTCTCGATACTCCTTGGCTTTCTGAGGATCTACACAAAGATCAAACATTTTATCCCAGTTAAGATCCTCTCGTGCTTTGCTAAACTCATAATCGACATCTCTGTCAATCCCACGCGCTAGATCAGCAGCATGTGCTGCTATTCTTGTCGCAATTACACCATCTTTTACATCATTTTTATCTGGTAATGACAAATGTTCAGCAGGGGTTATATAGCAGAGGAAATCAGCACCAGCAAAACCCGCTATTGCACCACCAATACCACCTACAAAATGATCATATCCTGGAGCTATATCTGTAACAAGTGGACCCAGGACAAAATATGGAGCTTCACGTGTCACCTTTTTCATTACTTGAATATTGGACTGAATATCATTAAGGGGCATATGACCTGGTCCTTCTACCATTGTTTGAACACCTTTTTCTCTTGATCGTTCTACAAGTTCACCGATGATTAGTAGTTCCTGGAATTTTGCACGATCATTTGAATCATGTAAGGCCCCTGATCTCATCCCATCACCAAGACTAAGTGTAACATCATATTCTTTCGCTAGTTCAAGTAAATAGTCAAAATTCTTATACAATGGGTTTTCTTCTTCATGATGAATTATCCAAGCCATATGAAATGATCCACCACGTGAAACCATAGGAATTAGTCGTTTTTGTCTCTGTAGTCGTTCAACACTTTGTTTAGTAATACCAACATGGACAACGGCGAAATCAACACCTTGTTTTGCTTGTTTTTCAAATATATTAAATATGTCATCCTCAGTCATATCAACAATAGAACTATGTTTTTCAATAGCTTCAATACCTGCTTGATATATTGGAACTGTGCCAAAAGGTACATTTGTATTTTTTAGAAGATTAATACGTATTTTATCAAGATCTCCTCCTGTAGAAAGATCCATTACAGCGTGTGCTCCTGCAGCTACAGATACTTTTGCTTTTTCAATTTCTTCATCAAGATTACAATGTTCTCTTGAAGTTCCAATATTAGCATTAACTTTTACTCTTAGCCCCTTACCAATTCCTAAACTTCTTGGAGAATGAATTGGATTATTAGGGATTACTATTTTACCCGAGGCTACTCTACGGTTAATTATTTCAATATCGATATTTTCAGTTTTTGAAATATCTTTAATTTGTTTAGTGATTTGACCTTGTTTCGCTTCGATGATCTGTGTCATATTAGCGCACCTGAATTAGATATACACTATTTTAATACTTTTAACAGTAAATACATATCCCTAACGATAGATACCTTTATAATAGGGATTCCTATTCGCCGTGAGAATTAAGGTGATAATATGATTAACGCATATATTCTAATAACAATGAGTCCAGGTAACGCAGAAAATGCAATAAAAGAAATGAGAAAGATAGAAAACGTTGATAAAATTTCAATTGTTGCAGGTGAATTCGATATTGTTGTTAGAGTACATGTTAAGACTCTTGATAAACTTCTTAAAGTTACAAATGAACTTCAAATGATAAATGGTGTGAAAAAAACAACAACTCAAGTAATTGAAAAAGAACTTGCACTATGAAAATAAGAAGGAAATATCTCTTTTACGCCCTTGCGTTTACTTCTGCGATTATTTCAGCAGTAGTGTCAGCTATTGATGCAACAATTATTACAAGATACATTACAAATCCATGGACTTTTGGTGTTTCATGTTTTATTGTTGGGACTCTCATTTCATTTTTTATTATTTTATTTTTCTCAATACCTATACGAGGAAAAAGTATTGGGACTAGAATTATTGATCCATCATTTAGAAGACTTAGACTTTTTAGAAAAGAAGAACTTAAATATCACATTTTAGCTGGATTTGGTAATTCCCTTCTAACAATTGGATATTTTTTTCTTCTAAAAAATTTCGAAGATCCATCAACTGTTCTTCCATTTTCTCTAATTTCCATACTATATCTTGTAGCAATTGAATCAATTGTTGAGAAAAATATGCCAACACTTATAGAGGTTCAATCTTCACTTATTGTTACATTTGGTGCGATATTAGGATCAATTTCTTTGACTGGAACTATTAGTTTAGAAGCATTGGCTATTGTTTTCATTGTAATTAGCCCTGCTTGGGTTCTATTTTCAATTTATCAAAGAAAACTAAAACTGTTAAAAATTGACAAAAAACCTAATGATGCGTTAAATATTAGATTTTGGAATGTTGTATTTTCATGTTTATTTGTTGTAATTATTGTTGGTATGTATGATTTTGTTTTTGAAGAAAATCATATTCTTTCAGGAATTACAGCATCAATTGAGCATTTTAATTGGATTGCACTTACGATGGGTGTAACCTTCTTTGCTTATGTATTCTACATACGTGCATTAGGTATTGGAAAAGCAAGTGTTACACAAGCTGTTAGAGCATCTACTGTCTTATTTGCAATTCCATTTTCATTGATGCTGTCATATTTCAACATAATTCCTCCGTTTTCAACTGATCCTACGATGATACTAATTAAGATGATTGGCACGGTTCTTGTGATTCTTGGTATTGTTTCATTTGCACTAACCTTATTTAAAGCATATATCTTCATTAATGTAAAACCTGGATGTTCAATAGAGCAAACGATGAATGAGATCTGGAATATACATGGTGTAACAAGGGTGGCTGCAACTGCTGGTCCTTATGATTTTATCGTAAAAATTCGAACAAGAACTTTAGTTAAAGGATATGAACGTATTATCCGTAAAATAGAAGAAATTAAATCAATTAAGAATTACAAATGGGAATCTGTTCTTAAAGAATGGGAGAAAATTTAGTTTTTTAGAAAACTATTTCACCATTATTTTTATTTTAAAATAAGGGAGATATTATGATTGATCAGAGGTTAGAGAAACTTGCTTATATTTTAGTTAATCATTCACTTGGTATAAAGAAAAATGATCTTTTTGTAATTAGTGGAAGTCATCATGCAGCACCACTTATTAAAGAAGTATATGGACAAGCATTGAAGAAAGGTGCTCATCCTTATACCAGAGTTGGAATTGATGGACTTGCTGAAACTTTTTATAAAAATGCTTCCGAAAGGCAGCTTAAGTTTGTATCACCTATAGCAAAATTTGAGATAAAAAATATAGATGCTCGACTTGGCATTCTTAGCCCAGATAATACAAGGAGCATGACTAATGTTGACCCAAGGAAACAAGCTTTGAGTAGTTCTTCCCAACAGGAGATTCATGAGATTTTTTTAAATAGAGCAGCAAAAAAGGAGTTACGCTGGTGCCTTACCCAGTTTCCTACAAATGCTTCTGCACAAGATGCTGATATGTCACTTTCAGAATATGAGGATTTTATTTTCAAAGCTGCTCATGTAGATAAAAAAGATCCTATTGGCCATTGGAGAAAGATATACACGGAACAAGAAAAAATAAGAAAAATGTTGAATCAAAAGAAAAAAATACATGTTGTTGCAAAAGACACTGATCTAACTGTTTTAGTTAAAGAAAGAAAATGGATTAATTGCTATGGCAAAGAGAATTTCCCTGATGGCGAAGTATTTACTGGTCCTGTGGAAAACTCTGCAGAGGGTAACATTAGTTACTCATTTCCTGCATCGCATGGTGGTCGATTAGTGGAAAACATAAAACTGTGGTTTAAAAAGGGTAAGGTTGTAAAAGCAAAGGCGTCTAGTGGAGGGAAATTCCTTAATTCGATGCTTGATATGGATCAAGGATCACGTAAGATAGGTGAGTTTGCTTTTGGCACAAATTATGGTATTAAAAAATATACAAAAAATACATTATTTGATGAAAAAATCGGTGGTACTATTCATATAGCGGTAGGATCTGGATATCCTGAAACAGGTAGCAAGAATAAATCAGGGCTTCACTGGGATATGATGTGTGATCTTCGTAAACATGGTGAGGTATATGCAGATAATGAATTGATTTATAAAAATGGTAAATTCCTAATTTAAATTATGAAAAAACCTATAAATAATGCTTGTTCATTCTTATTCTTATAATGTGTGGCATTGTTGGTATTATCGGGGAAAAACCAGTTTCTCGTCTTATTTATCATAGCTTATTTTCAATACAGCATCGCGGTCAATCATCTGCAGGAAAAATAACATATGATGGTAATATCCATGTTCATAAGGATGCTGGTTTGGTTAGAGATGTTTTCAACGAGGAAAAAAAGATTGATACCCCTGGAAATATTGGTATTGGTCATACTCGATATTCAACAGCTGGTATGGATGATATTGAATCATTAAAAATTAATGCACAGCCTGAGTATATTGTAAATCCATTTCTCGCTGCTGTTCAAAATGGTAATATTTATAATTGCTTGGAGATGTCAAAGAGAGTTAAAAGAAAACCACGAACTGCCTGTGATGTCCAATGGCTTTTACTTCCTCTAGCAGATAATCTACATAAGAAAGAGATCGATGTTGATATTATTTTTGAGGCAAGTGAAAATGTAATGAATCAAATCAAAGGTAGTTATTCTGCTTTGTTTCTTGCTGATTCTGGTGATAAGCCATTTCTTTTTGCTATGACTGATCCATATAAAATTAGGCCTCTAGTTCTCGGTAAATTAGATGGGATGTATTGTATAACCTCAGAGACACGTGTTTTTAAAAGGATTAACTTTGAGTATGTAAAAGATATTTCTGGAGGATCAGTAATTGTCATAGATAAAGAAGGTAATATTTTTGAGAAACAAATCATAACTAAAAAGCAAAAACCTTGCATGTTTGAGTTTGTATATTTTGCAAAACCTGATTCTCGTATTAACGGGCGATCTGTTCATGATGTCCGTGTCGAAATTGGTAGGTATCTAGCTGAAAACTATCCTGTAGAAGCTGATACAGTTGTACCAGTCCCTGAGTCTGGGAGACATTATGCTACTGGTTTTTCTCGTAGATCAGGTATACCTCTAGATGAGGGTCTTATGAAGGATAAGGATGAACGTTCATTTATTCAGCAGACACAAGAAAGTAGAGATAAGGTTGTAGAGGAAGGATTATCTTTTCTACGTTCCGTACTTGAAGATAAACGAGTTGTTTTAGTTGATGATTCAATTGTACGAGGTACAAATATTCGTAAACTCGTCAGAGGAATAAGAAACGCTGGTGCAAGTGAAATCCATATCAGAATAGGGTGCCCACCATTACTGGCACCCTGTTATCTTGGTATTGATATGCGAAGTAGAAAAGAATTCATAGCACTAGACGGTGACGGTAAGATAAAATCCTGGGATAGAATTGCAAAAGAAATCGGTGCTGATTCCTTGGCTTATACAACTATAAAAGGATTAGAAAATGCTATTGGATTTGATACTTGCCAGGGCTGTATTGATTTTCCAAATGGCTATCCAGATGAAATGCATGATGATGTACAAGCACTTTTTAAAAATGATAAAAAAGGTACCCGTTCATATGAAAGCATGTAAAACCATCAAATTTGTATTATATTGTGGGTTAAATCTATGATAGAAATTACATCTGGGACAAATGAAGAACGAATCATAAAACTCCTTCAGAAAACCTATCCGATTACTATTTCTGAGGTTGTAAAACAACTTCATATATCAAGAAATGTAGTTACAAGAGTTCTACAGAAATTCCAAACAAAAGGGTATGTCCAACTGGAACCGCTCCCAGGTAAAACATATATCCGGCTTAAAAGAAGAGATTTTAAATTCCTGGGGAAAAAACGACAACGAAAATTTATAAAACATCATTCAAAAGGAAAAAAACCAGTAACAAAAGAATACGATGGTATGATGTACTCTTAGGAAAAAGGCTCAGTTATATTAACCCAAATAATAGATATTTCTTTTGGAATAATCTTTTTAATTTTCTTTATACTCTCCTTCATACTTTATACCTTTATTAACTACTTTATTTGTCTTGATATTTAAGAATTGCTAGATATTCTATCAAATAATACATATTTACATAATGATAGATTTTTTATTGTTTATCCGATTACTTCAATTACTTGGTTATCAGCGACTAAAAACTCAACAAGTTCACCTGATTCTCTTAGATGTTTCAATGTTTCATAGTCAAGAATGTGTTCATATTTAGATAGAACTCTACTGCCACTTGGAGACCAACTCCCAATTTCCACATGCCCCACGTCAAAAGTCTTTACACTTCCAAGTATTGTAAATGATTCTGCTTTGATATTGAAATTACAGTTACTGCATTCAATAACTGTGTCATAAGGAATATATGCGTTTTCTGCATCTTGTATCGGTTCTACTTGAACCAATATCAGTTTCCCCCCGCATTCAGGACAAATCATTGATTTATCCTCTGTTTGATTCCAAATATCAGCTAAAATTTCCATATTTTTCTTCTTGTACCCCATTTTGCAAAAACTCCGTTCCCTATATATTACTAAATTCTCATATAAATACTTTTTCTTAAATATCAATAAAAAATATGAAAATTACCGCCATATTAATGAATTAGATGATACATTTTAATGTTTGAGGTATAACAAAAATATGAGAATCATAACATTTCTAACAGATTTTGGCACAAAAAGTGGATATATTGCACAAATGAAGGGAGCTGTATCATCAATATCAGCAGATGCTAGAATTATTGATATTACACATGATATTACTCCGCAGGATATTCGTGAGGGTGCCTTTGTACTTCTAACCACCATTCCATACTTTCCTATTGGAACAGTTCATGTCGCTGTGGTTGATCCAGGTGTTGGAACTAACCGAAAAGGAATTATTATTACAACAAGAAGTCATGTGCTAGTAGGTCCTGACAATGGTCTTCTTATACCAACAGCCCGTTTATTAGAAGATTTTACGGTATATGAAATTACAAACAATAACTATATGCTTAATTCTATTTCAAATACTTTTCACGGTAGAGATGTTTTTGCACCAGTTGCGGCACATTTAACAAATGGTGTACCCTTTGATAAAATAGGTGTGAGAACTAGTGATTTTGTTAACCTGGATTTCGGTATGGCTGAAATTACCAATAAATCAGCTACTGGAAAAATCATCTATATTGATCGATTTGGGAATCTTATTACAAATATAAATGGTATCAAACTAAGAGAGGTTTTGAACTATAACAACAAAACCATGATGTTTGTAGGTGATAAACAAGCGGAAGTGATGTTTGTAAAATCCTATGATTTTGTAAAAAAAGGCCAGATGCTTGTTACAATTGGCAGCAGTAACTTTCTTGAAATTGGTATTAACCAGGGAAATGCCGCAAAAAAACTTGGATTAAAACCTGATGATGAAGTTAAAATATTGTTTAACTAGAAATCCCTCTTAGTTTTACCAATTGTAGTATAGCTGTTTCCTCCGATATAATATGTAGGCTGAGTTTTTTCAACCTTTAATATATCATTTTCAAATGTGTTTTCATCAGCTAATATATTTACTACTTCTCCGATAATAAAGGTATGATCACCAAGCGTTAATGTTTTTGTGAGTTTACATTCAAAATGAGCAAAGCATTCTTTAATCAAAGGTGTAGATATTTTTTGAGATTGTATCAATGTTAGGTTTGTATCCTTTATTTTATCAGTTTTTCTTCCTGAATGAGTGCCGCAGAAATGTATCTTTTCTACTAGATCGTATGGTACAAAATTTATGACAAATTCTTTTGAATTCTCTATTAACCCATGAGAATATCTCTTTGGTGCAAGAGAAATCCCGTATAAAGGCGGGTCTTTTGAAATAGGGGAATGCCAAGCTATAGTAATTACATTGGTTTTTCCCCTCCCATCATTACAAGTTACAAGAACAGCTTGCATTGGAAATGCATAATAATAAAACTTTTCCATATTTCCATTGATTTTCATAATGATTGCTCCTTAAATTTTAGTAACAAATAATAGGTTTTAAAACTTTAGAACCGCATCCAAAAGGCCATGTGCATAGTTGATACAGCCAAAAGCAGTAAAAAAATCTTTTTTCTCAAGGTAATACTTTGAATCTTCATAATACTGACAAGCAAGATCTAAGGCTTTACTATTCTGCAATTCGTTTTTTTTAGCTTTTAGTTTTTGCAGGTTCTCTTCAAACATTACAATATCTTTTTCTATCCGTGTTTTTTCATCCATATTGCTTACACTCAGACTTCTAACAGTTAATACAGAAATATACTATCCTTAAATAAAACCACTGTATTGAAATAATAAAAAGGAGGAAAGAAGATAAACTTATCTTCTTATTAATGGCCGTACTATCACTAATCTTCCAATGACAAAACCATTTGCAGTTTCTGTTATCGGCTCCTTACCATCCATAGTAACTGTAACCGTAACTGTTATACGTCCTAATCCACGTTTAATTGATCCACTCTGGGTACATACGGTTTCTGTGCTACCTGAATCCATCATTTCGATATAACCTTCAGATAGTACATTGATTCTACTGAGTACTCCGCCTTGTACAGATAAATTCCAGTTAATATCGGAAACATTTTCATCTCCTGAGTTTATAATATCAGCACATATCCGACCAAAACCGATTCTATGGATACTTATATCCAGATTCGACTCTGATTGACTGTTAATTTCTACATATAATATGTTTGACCAGATGCTCTCTGCGTTATGTGTATCTTTTGCTTTTACTTTGACTTTGTATGTCCCTTCATAATACCAGCTATGAGTTACTTGAATTTCTTCACCTGATTCAAAAGGTCCTATCCAATCTTGATAGGAAGATTCTTCATCATCGTATTCATCGCCCCAGTCAATGAAATAGGATACATCATCGCCGTCGTAATCTAGAGCTTTAATATAGAATGTAAGAACCTCGTCTACTCTACCGGTTTCATCTCCATAGATATATGGTGGACATGGTCTGTTATTGTTGCTTGATGTTATTTTTGCAGTATCGGTTAATTCAAAATTATTTTCTTCATATTCAAATGCGGTAACAGTTGCTGTGTTGATGCCGTTACAGCCACAACCAGTGGCTCCTATGACTAGTGCATCAAATATTAAATAAAGCGTGGTTCCATCACCAAGATTTCCTGTTAGATTAAACCATATTGTTTTACCATCTTCTGATATATCACCATCAAATGGTGTCCATTGTATAGATTCTCCGACATACCATCCTATTTTTGCATTATTTTTATATTCAAGACAGCAAGGTAGCTCATCAACTATTCTAATATTTGATAAATTATAGTTACCAAAATATGTCAAAGCAAATCTGAATTTAATTAAATCATCAACACAAACAGCTGTTTCATCTACCCAGTAATTTCCTTCTTGTACCTTTTTTTCAAAGCTTGAATCCGGTGGAAAACATCCTATAGTTACATAATCCTCAGCCTCAATAATAGGACAGTCACTACAACTAGATAAATATACATAGGCATAGTTTGTCACATTACATTTACAATAATTTATGACCTTTGCATCAAATTCAATTATAACACTTTCATCGTGATTGAGATAAAAAAGGACATTTCCCCAGTTCCATTCAACATATTTCTTGTCTCCAGATACGGTGATTTCTGGATCTTCAAAAAACTCTTCGTTTGGATAAGTAAATTCCTCATTACCAATATATTCAAGGCACGTCTCTGGTAAAAAATCTTCAACTTTCATACATTTAATTATGCCACTTCCATAATATGTTACAGTTAGCTGGAATCTAATGTTTTCGTCTTTACGAACCTTAGGCAGCTCGTCAACCCAACCCTTTAGTTCAGGATCCCATACAAGTTTTTCAAAATCAACTTGTTTTGGATCCTCAATATATACAGTTACATTAGATATAGCACTATGTTCATGTTGAGTACATTCAGATGCATTTACTGTTGCAATGTTTTCGTAATATAATCCTTCACTATATTCATATTCTAAAATCGTGTCAAATTCAATTGACATGCTCTCATTATCATATAATGTAAAACAGCATCCTGGATAGTTCCATCTAAGTTCATTACCATCTACAATAGTATTTGTATAAGCTCCATTACTGAAACTCGCATTACCTGCAAAAACCATATCCTCAGGTAGATAATCAGTAATATGGATATCTTTCAAGGTCCAATCACTATGAGGATTTTCTGGATGTTTATGATATGTCAATGTTATTTTAAATCGTATAGTTCCATTTTCTTCAACAGTTGTCTCAGAGTCCCAATATTCACCAGTCCATACTTGTTTAACAAAATCAAGAGTGCCGGGTGGATCTGGTGGACATTCTGATAATATATTTTTATTTCCTTTACATAGTTGCGTTGCATTTGCAGCTGTAAAAATGGAAGAAACCATTAACAGCACAACAATTATACACATTGCAGTTTTTCTTTTCATCTTTATATTTGCCTCCCATTTTCCATGGTATATTTTTATATATCCTCCGTTATTAATGGAGAAACCTCAGATATTATATAGAGAAGTTGCATTTTAATCTATCGGTAATTTTTAAATAAATTAAATATCTAAACCAGTTATAAAAATGTAATGGAGGGCTAAATTAACAATGAAAATTAGATTTGTTAATGTATTATATATTGCCACCAAGCAATAATGATGTTCCAATACATAGAGCTGCTGTAATAAGCCCAACTATTAGCATTTGAACGCCATATCTGATCATACTTTCATCACTGATTTTAGCAAGATAAATACCCAATAATGCCAATATGGTGAGCGTAAGGACTACACATGTCAAAAAAGCAGTTTCAAATGTAATCAAACCATAATGAACTATAAAAAATGGTGATACTACTATCATAGCTGCAATTGCGGGAGATACACCATCCACGATTGCTGCAAAAATCGTTGCGAATCTATGTGATTTATCATGTAAACCATTTGTCATGTCAGTAAGCATTGCTTTTTCTAATTCTTTTAGTTTTTTTGTTCGTTCTGCTTTTTCAGTCATATAAGCTCCACTCATACCTGACGCACCCATTGCTATTGATCCAGCAATACCGGCGCTAATAATTGGGATAGGTTCAGGTATTCCTGCAACATAAGCTCCTATTATAACTCCAAGCATCGTAAGTGCACCATCAAAAGCATTCATAACAAAATATCTGCGGGTTATAGATCCTACTTCAGAGATATCACTGTACTGTTTCCATCTTTTTATTGTTTTTTTTATTGGCATTTTGTGTTCCACTTTTTTATAATGGTGCTTAATGTTTCAAGCTAATTAAAAGTTTTTGAAACTTCTATTTTATATTAATTTTATCGCCTTTTTTCCGATAAAATGTTTTGTCGTTTTTAAGCCGACATAATGGAAAACTATTTAAACGTTTAAAACAACGTAATTATTATTAAAATAAAATAAAAATGGTGCAGTATTAATGCAGAGATCTAGGATAACAAGAGACAAAAGCATAGAAAAAGCAATTAGTGAAATACTGAAATCCAGAGCTAGATCACGTGTTTACATTTTTCTTCTTAGAAAAAACGGGGCGAAAAGTGAACAGATAATAAAAGGAACAAAACTCCATCCAAGCACCGTACGCGAGACACTTTCAAAGATGTTTGATCAAAAATTGATTTATAGAAAAAAACTCAAAAACGATAGCATTGGAAAAAACCCATACCTCTATTACGCTATTTCTCCTGTTAAACTTTTAGAGAGATATGCACATGAAATAGAAGGTAGACTCAATAAAATCGCAAATCTAGCTTTTTCTGCAAAAACAGGGGATAACTACAAATCTGTCAAGATAAAAATCTATGAGCGAGTTGATAAAACATGAACATTAAACCAATTGCAAAACTATTTGTGCAAAGACCAAAAACGGTTCTGTTAGTGTTCACTATAATTACTCTAATCATAGGTCTACAGGCTACAAATGTTTACATGTCATCAAATTTAAACAATTTCCTACCAAGAGATGACCCAGTAATACAATTATGGATTAAAATAGATAAAGAGTTTCAAATAGGTTCTACAATAATAATTTATGTTGAAGCAGATGATTTACGCGACCCTGATGTATTAAAAGAAATGGATCGAGTCAGCTCTAAAATAAACACGTTTGAAAATGATAAAGGAATGCAAGATGGTGTTTATTCTGTCAGAAGCATAGCATCATTAATAAAAGAAGAAAATTCAAAACCATACATTGTCGGCGGACTTGGTGGAACAGGAAAAAACAAAATTCCTGATGATGAAAACCTCATAACAAGATATCTAGCAAGAACTATTGCTCAAGAAGCAAAAGGGCTACTTTTCACAAATACTTACAAAGTAGGTATTATAATAATTCAACTAGAAAGAGATGCAGATTTCAAGGAAGTTCTTGATAGAACAAAAAATGCTGTTGAAAAAAGCGGTAATTATTATGCAGAGATGACAGTAACTGGTACTATTGCTATGCAGTATGCAATTCAAGAAGACAGCATGAAGAATTTGTTGTATATATTCCCAATTGCGCTTGTTTTTATCTCAATTGTCATTTTCCTTTTCCATCGAACAATCAAAGGTATAATAATTGCCTTCTTACCACCTGCTTTTGCTCTTGGATTAACATTTGGAGTTTTAGGATTAGTTCAACCAGAACTTACCTTTATTTCTATCTCAGTTGTAGCTTTACTATTGGGACTTGGTGTTGATTACTCAATTCATTTAATGAACAGATTCTCAGAGGAACATACTATCGAAGATAAAATAGATAGAATGGAAAAAACACTGAAATCCACAGGGAAGGCTATATTTCTCTCAATGGTTACAACAATAATCGGCTTCAGCTCCCTTATGATATCAAGTATGTCACCTATGATTGCTTTTGGTTTTGCATGTGCTATTGGGATTCTATTTTGTTTTATTTCTTCAATAATACTTGTCCCCTGTCTCGTATTAGTACTAAAATTTGAGAAAAACGGTGTTAGCTCCAGTTGGAAAAAATTTGCTAGATTCGCTGTTGAAAATAAAAAGAGAATAGTTACAATTGCAGGTTTTTTCGTAGTTATGTCATTAATAGTTATGCCATTAGTAAAAACCGATGTAAACTATATTGAGTTAGCACCAAAGGGTATTCCTGAAATTGAAAAATTACAAGAATATTCAAAAGAATTTGGCGGTGGCTCAAATTTCAATGCGTTTTTAATTGAAACAGATCCTCAGGGTTTTACATATCCTGAAGTTATTAATGCAATATATGATATGGAAGAAAAAATAAGAGAACAAGGAGTATCTGTTTATTCTCCTATAATTGATAGTATCAAAGAAGCAAATGATATCCTTGAAAGAAAATCAATTATTGATAAAATAAATGATTTTGTCGGAATTGATGAAGTACTATTTGATATGATTGCAAAAGAAGGGCTGATTGATGAAGATTTCTCCAAGACATTAGTAATTGTATCAATTCCTGTAGGGATTGGAGTTGAGGAAACTGAAGTTCTAGTAAATAAAATTAACAATATTGCAGAAGCAACTTATATCCCTCATAACGGTAGAATATCTGAACTTACTGGTCAAGACGCGGTAAATGTAGCTATTAATAAAAAATTAACAGATGAACAAATACGCTCATTAATCATTGCTTTGTTGCTTGTGCTTGCAGCATTGATAATTATATTCAACTCCTCAATTTATGGATTCTTAACAATTATTCCTGTTGGTTTTGTTTTAATGTGGGAACCAGGTTTCCTTGTAGGATTAGATATTCCATTATCAGTTGTAACTATTTCAATTGCGTCTATTATGATAGGAATAGGTATTGACTATGGTGTTCATATCACTCAAAGAGTAAGAGAAGAACTAGCTAAAGGACGATCAAAAAATGATGCAACTAGAATTGCAATAGAAAAAACGGGTCTATCTCTTGTAGAAGCAGCATCAACAACGATAGCAGGTTTAATCGCTATTTATTTTGTAAACATACCAGCACTTCAGCAATTTGGACTTGTTGTCATAGTAATGACTGCATTATCATGTGTAGCAGCAGCTTTAATCTTACCAATATTTTATGAATTAAAATATGTTAAATAAGGAAATAATTTTTCTATTGTTTTTTCAGATTTATAAGCGATTTGATAAAAGGAACATCAAATAAAAGATTACCTAGTAAAATAATTACTCCAAACATCAACTCACCATCATATGCAGAATTCCCAGTAGAAAACCCCCTTATAAACCAGTCATATATTAATAGAAACGATACAACTAATGGTAATATAACTAGCAATGGTGTTAGTAATATCTCTGTTCTAATATTTTTTATCCCCTTGTTATCCATGTTAACATAACTTTTTTCTTCACTATTTTTCATTTTTTTCACCAAGGATAAATTATCGGATCAGGCAAACTCCAGCCATAAAACAATGCACAATTCCAAATTATAAGCAATAAAATAGCTGGGATTATCTGAACCATAAAATCATCATCAAGCCATCTGAATTTTTTTGTTTCACCTACAACTGCTCCTATTGCACCAATTATTGAGACAATAAACATCATCCAAATATTGGCTTTATACCATGTAACCATAAAGAAAAGCATGCAAACAAAAAAACCAATAAAATATACTTCACTTCCATTAAAACGATTTCTCATCTCACCCATAATTGGATCAGCAATACATGCACACATAATACATGGAATTGCTATTTGCTGCGGGAAGAAAAAAAATAAAATAACCATTCCAAGACTAAAGAATAAGTAACTTGCTATTCTTTTTTCTTCATATACTCTAAGTCCAAAAAAATACCTATTATTGATTTTCTTATTTAGCCTTAACCATTCTAAAATGAAAGCAAATATAAGCACTGCGAGAGGTATTATAATTTTTAAATAGTATATCCATTTGATTTCATTTGACAACATGTAATAAATTATAAAAGATGCTCCAAAAGCATGAAATACACGTCTATACCAATGAACATTAATATCAAGAGAGTTTTTTTCCCTCTTTTTAAACTGATTTTTTGTTTTCATATCAGAAATTCTAGAATAAAATCATCATTTATCAAGAGTTTTAATACCTTGTTTGCTCCCAACTATTACTTCATCAACAAGATCAATAAATAATCCATTTTCAACTACACCTAGAGTACTATTAATTTCTCTTTCAAGTTGAACAGGTTCAGTAATCCTATCAAAATCACAATCTAAAATGTAATTTGTATTATCTGTTATAAATGGCTCATTTACTATAGTTCTTAATTTGACTTCACAATCAAATCCTTCTAGGGTTTTTTTTGTCGATTGATATCCATATTTTAGAACTTCAACTGGTAATGGAAAATCAATTCCAAGAGCTTTAACAACCTTTGTTTCATCAATTACAATAATCACCTTTCTTGAGTTAAAAGCAATAATCTTTTCTCTTGTTAGGGCTCCTCCTCCACCCTTAATCAGATTCAAATCAGAGTCAACTTCATCAGCACCATCAATAGTGAGATCAATCTTAGGGTTGTCCTCAAGAGTTGTAAGAGGAATATTATTATCTTTTGCTATTCTCATCGTATGCATAGATGTTGGAATCCCTTTAATTTTTAAACCGTTTTTTACTAGTTCACCTAATTTTTTTAGGGTGTATTCAACTGTAGAACCAGTTCCAAGTCCAAGTATCATTCCATTTTCTATATGTTCAGTTGCTTTTTCACCTGCTAATCTTTTCATCTCTTCCTGTTCCAAGAATTCACCAAACTCTGTAATATATTATTAGTACAAAAGCCTTTTAGTTTAAATATTTAAAATATCGTTTTTTTCTCATTAAGGATACATTAATAGATATAGCACCATATGGTTCATAATATTTTGTGTAGGGACATGAGATATGTCGCTTCTATTGACTCATGACAAGGATCTTTTCTAATTTAAGACTTTTGACAAGATGATTATACCATTCGAGATCTCGCTGTCCAGAGTATCGTTCCTCTGGATAGGTAGCTATTGCAG